>JAGDBH010000252.1 GCA_017959135.1 Succinivibrio sp.
AAATCGAAAATATACTCGGCTAGTGAAGAATGCGCATATACGAGATTCGATTACCTTTAACCAATTAAGGTTTAATGAAAAAACAGATGGCATTACAAATGAAGAACTTGCCTATCTGGCAAGCAATATATGGGCAACTGACGACATAAAGAATATCCTGATAGTCGGTTCAACTGGTGTGGGTAAAACGGCATTGAGTTCAGCTATAGCATATAACCTATGTAAGGCAGGCATTTCTGTAAGATGTTATCGCTGGGGAGATTTTGTAAACGAAGTTAATATCCGAAAGGACGACACCCGGAGTATTGCTCTGTTCCTAAAGCAAATAATTAAATACACTGTTGTATGTTTTGACGATTTTGGACTGCAGGGAAAACTGGACTCAAAGGTTGCAGAATGTTTATTCCATATACTTGATTTAAGATGGAGAACAAAACCTGTAATATTTACCAGTCAGCTCAAAGTCGAAGGCTTCGAGTTACTGTTTGCTAAATCAACACAGAGTGATGCCATAATTGACAGATTACTTCATCCATCAAAGATTGTAACCTTACAAGGACAATCAAAAAGATAAGTAACAACAAGTGGATAATGGCTATCATTATAGGTGGTAGCCATCCACTGGATCGAAGTTATTCTGCAGAGCAGGATCGAAGTTAAAGTGCGAAGATGGATCGATGTTAGGTATCTTCCCCAAACCTGTTTTTAGGGTCATCTAATTGATTGCCGATTTATAAAAATGAATCGTCCGAAAGGTAAAAGGATTAATTCTCACAAACGCGTTCTTGAGAATGAATTGTTTTTGTTCTTTTTTCCACGGACGCGTTTCTGAGAATATCGGATCAGGATTTGATTATCTGATATTTATTGAATTCAAAACCTTCTGACAGGGATACCATATCCCAGGTGAGGATTTTCTTTGTAAGAGATTTACCTTCTCTGATGTAGGTGGTCCATTGTTTTTCAATACAGTACTTATATAAGTCCCTGCAGTAAGTTCTTAACCAGCCGTAAACATCATCAATACCGTTTTTCTTTGCACTCATGAATACGCTGTAAAGCATACACAAATCCTCCATATATGAGATTGTAGCCTTCCAGTTTGCATTCTTTCTGAATACGGTAATCGGTCTTATTGCCTGTTCAACGATATTAGTGTCAGGTGGAACCAGAGGATTATTGAGGAATTCTTTTATAAAAGGCTGCTGCTGATGCCAGTAGACACAGGCTCTGGAATAGACATCTCCTTTCTTGCCAACCAGTCCTGTATTGGTTTTGTTCGATACCATGTGACGCTTAATCATTTCACTCATGACGATATCTGCATTTTCCAGAAGCTCACGGGCTTTTTCTCTGACAGAGTTTATCTGTTCCAGATAGTTATCTTTTGAATAGTCAACACTATCTTCCAGGGCATAGATTTTATTGATAGCGTTGAATGCGGAGTAAATCAGATACTTGTCTGATGCCTCTTCTATATCCTTCACTACAAAGGCTCTGCATTCCTCATCATCAAGGACATCCAGTTTTTCACAGTAATTCTTAAAATCAAAGGCAACTATCAGATATCGTCGCAAATGAACCAGACAGTGCTGCAGTTTTGCTCCCGGATGCTCGTCCAGTAATTGCTCATATCCACTGAAGCCGTCAGTAACCAGAGTCTTAAATTTATAATCTGGAGTTACGACTTTTCTGATTGAATCGAAATTTCGTTTTGCCAGATAACCGTAAGCGGTAAACTGAATCTTGGCATGAGCAGGTGCCGCCATACTCAGAATGTAATTGGACTTGCTTACCGTTACCTCCTCAGGTTTTCTGTCTTTACTCTTTCTTGAGCCCTGAGATTCCAGACAGTCAAAAGGAGTTCCATCTAGCAATAATACTGGAGCTTCCTTTGCTGCTCGTATGATGCCGTCATATAAAGGCTTGATGTAAATGCCAACAAAATCGTGCAGGTTATAGCTGATGGTGTCGTTACCAATTTCAAACATATCCCTGATTGGTGAAATATAGTTATTCAGTGCCATGCCTCTGCAGATAAAATCTGAGCAGCCTAACATGTAATCAATTCCGATTTCTCGGTTTGGCACCACTGGCACATCCTGATTATCAGCAATGGCAATTGAGACCTGACCACACTTTTCGCATACCTCAACTTCATGGATATTCTTTATAACTCCCAGAATCTCGTTAAGTTTATGGTTGGCACCGATAACTTTGTCTACAAGCTTTCCTGTCTCATAAGGTACAGTGGTACCACCACAGGATTTGCAGATATGATTTTTTAGTGATGCAGATACTGTCTTGGTAGTAGCTCTGTTCTTGGCTACTCTGCCTTTTGATTTCTTTTTCTCTTCATCTTTTCTTGTAGGTGCAACAAAGGAATTTATAGCAGCTGCAGCCTTTCCATATGTGGTCTTATCAATTCCTGCCATTGCAGTTACAGCTTCGGCTATAGTTTTTGCTACGCGCTTAATGCTTCTTCCTGCATTATTAATTGACCCATTTAGCTTTTTGGTTGCGGCTTCCGCATCATCAAGCTTCTTCTTACTGCCTTTTACATCTGAGCCTTTATTAAAAGGAGTCT
>JAGDBH010000253.1 GCA_017959135.1 Succinivibrio sp.
ACTAAATTTAATTTAGCTAAATCAATATAAATTATATTAAATGAAGAATTTTATCATCTATATTATTTTTTATTTAGAAATCTGATAGTTATAAAATACAGAAAGAGACAGTACAGGTTAACTGAATATAGGACCAGTTTCAGGCAAGTGTAGACAAAACAGATCCAAAATACTCCAAAAATCGCATTAACATGGGAACTTTGGTGAACCTTATCACATAATCCGTTCAATTATAATGGAAAATTGTTTCTACTAATTTAAAATGTTTTGTAGATCAACAAGTAAGATTTTCTTAAATCTGAGGTTCCTATGATTACAGTCAGAAAAGCAACTAATGATGATGTTGATATTCTGCAGAAGCTCGCATCTGAGCTTGTGCCTTCATCATTCAAGGGTGTTCTTACAACTGCACAAATCGATTTTATGCTGGATAAGCTTTATTCTCAGCAGGCTCTTTCAGATGCCATTGGTGCAGGAACAGACTACTTCATTGCCACATACAATGGAGAGGATCTTGGTGTTGTGTCCGTAATCCAGCAGGGACCAAATCTCTTTTTAATGCAGAAGATTTATGTAAATGAGCACTACATCGGAAAGGGAATCGGAACAGCTCTCTTTACTGCGGTAAAAGAGTATGTACGCTCTAAGATTCTTCCTTGCACAATTGAACTCATTATCAATTCCCACAATCCAGGTCTTGAATTCTATAAGAAAAAAGGAATGCAGAAGGTTAGAGATACAGGACTTGATATGGGAGATTTCTTCATCAATGAAGAAGTTTACTCATTAGAACTTAACTAATTATTAACACGTCATCAGCTGATATCCTTCAGCTGATGCTTCCTTTCAGTTGCTCCATTAGTGTGCAATCTTTTTTATTTTCTATAATTTTTTTGTCACTCTAAAACTGCTATTTTTCAAGCAATTGCACTGCAAATCATACATATAGAGCCAAATCCATTTTCTAACACAATGATATTTAAATAAATTTTTTGAAAAAAGACTACATATCAAAAGTGCATATAATTTGCTCCTATACCACCCATATAGTAAAATCTAGCCTTGTTTTTTTAAGCCACCAAAAATAACCTTTGACTTAAAATTAAAACTTGACGAAAATCACTGCCATAAAAAAATGGAGCTGATTTTTTCTTTAATAATTAGGAGCACCTAAATGGATTTCAACGCAGTAAGCAATCTCATCAAAGAAAATGATGTTGTTTTTGCTGATCTAAGATTTACCGATACTAAAGGTAAAGAACAGCACATCACTCTTCCAATTTCCTGCATCAATGAGAAGTTCTTCGATCAGGGAAAGATGTTTGATGGCTCTTCAATTGCTGGTTGGTGTGGTATTGATAAGTCAGATATGATTCTGATGCCAGATATCAACACAGTTCAGTTAGATCCATTCTATGCAGATCCAACCATTATCGTTCGCTGCGACATTCTAGAAACAGAAACTTTAACAGGTTACAGCCGTGATCCTCGCTCAGTTGCAAAGAGAGCAGAAGAGTACTTAAAGTCTACCGGCATCTGTGATGTTTCATACTTTGGTCCAGAGCCAGAGTTCTTCCTATTTGATGATGTTCGTTTCAAGTCTGATATTACAGGCTCATTTGTAGCTATTGACGACATTGAGGCAGCATGGAACAGCTCAACTGAATACGAAGGTGGAAACAAAGGTTATCGTCCAGGTGTAAAAGGCGGTTACTTCCCAGTACCTCCAGTAGATTCATCACAGGACATCCGTTCTGCAATGTGTAAGGTTATGCAGCAGATGGGTCTGGTTATTGAGGCTCATCACCACGAAGTTGCAACTGCAGGACAGAACGAAATTGCTACAGAATTCAATTCATTAACCAAGAAGGCTGATGAGGTTCAGATTTACAAGTATGTTGTTCAGAACGTAGCTCATCAGTACGGTAAGACTGCTACCTTTATGCCAAAGCCAATCTTTGGTGACAACGGTCCAGGTATGCACTGCCACCAGTCAATCTATAAGAACGGCAACAATATCTTTGCAGGAAATCTATACGGTGGCCTTTCACAGGAAGCATTATGGTACATTGGCGGTATCATCAAACACGCTAAGTCTCTAAATGCATTCACAAACCCTGCAACCAACTCATACAAGCGTCTTGTTCCTGGCTTTGAGGCTCCTCTGATGTTAGCTTACTCAGCTGCTAACAGATCTGCTTCTATCAGAATTCCTTATGCCTTAAATCCTAAGACCGCTCATATTGAGGTTCGCTTCCCAGATTGCTGTGCTAACCCATATCTTGCATTTGCTGCAATGCTTATGGCAGGACTTGATGGTATCAAGAATAAGATTAACCCAGGAGATCCTATGGATAAGAATCTATATGATCTTCCTCCAGAGGAAGCAGCAAACATTCCTCAGGTTTGTGGTTCTCTAGATGAGGCTCTAAAGGCTCTTAAGAATGATCATGAGTATCTGCTTGAGGGTGGTGTAT
>JAGDBH010000254.1 GCA_017959135.1 Succinivibrio sp.
GGATTCTCATGGCGAAGCTTCTGGAACTCCTGTCCTGAACGACAGCATGGCTCATGATGAGATGCACCCCCTACTACGCCCATCTCATTTGCCAGTTCCGCATTTGCGAAGTAATCCAATGTAAAATCTGAACGCCACATGGCAGGCCAGATATAATTTCATTTTAATCTAAGGAGAAGCTCAAAAATCTTCTCATAAAGAAGCGGACATGGACTGATGCTTCCGTAATTTTCCTTAGCCCACTCTCCAAGACATGGCTGCTCGTCATTGATGAAGAAACCTCTGTAGCTTACAGATGGCTCCTTTGAAACTACGCAGACATCCTGACCTAAGATAATCTGCTCCTTCTTTTCAGGCTTTGCATCTGCCCAGTAGTACCAAGGTGATACGCCAATCTTTTCAGAAATGCTAAACATTCCGTAGATTGTACCTCTCTTGTCACTACCTACGATGGCAAGAATCTTCTGGCCAGCATTTTCACATAAGAAAATACCGTAGACTTCTCTTTTTCCTTTTATCTCACTGACATCAATACCAAGCTTTCCCACATATGTGCTTTCACAATGTCCCACGTAAATTACATATTCATCCCCTGGAAGCGCCTTTACTATTTCTGGAGTCACCCCGGAAACTCTGTTTATATCCTTGGCAAATATTCCAGTCATCTTCTCCAGACCGAATATCCCATTATCCTCTAAAAATATAGGTGCCGCTTTTTTCTCTTTAAGTAATACAAAATCTGCCATGTCATTCTCCCATTTTAAAACTTGTATACTAGTATAGCACAAAGGTTTTTATATGAAAACTGCTTTATACTATATGATAATTATAAATAAAAAAGAGGCGACGGAAGGTCAAATCCATCACCTCTTAAGTGGCTTTTTTTATTCTATTTACAATCGAGTTACTCTGTTAAATCTGCCTCAATTTTAAACTTGGCAAGTTCATCATTAATTGCAAGTGCAGAATCTGAAACAGAATTAGCAACATTCTCTACACCCTGGCTTTCTGATGCAATCTGATTTGCACTTTCAGCTAAGGCAGTAATTGTAGCTGAAATTTCTTCTGAACTAGCTGACTGCTCTTCTGAAATAGCTGCAACAGATGAAGCAATATCATTTACCTCACCCATCATATTAATCATTCGCGCCATAGTTTCAGCTGCCTGATTCAAATCATCATAAATCTTATTAAAACTTGTTCCCGCCTTTTCTACAGCTTCGCCACTTTCATTAATTGAATCTGTATTTCGCTGAGATTTATCAGCAAGATCTGATATAAGTCCTGTAATCTGCTTAATAATATCTCCAATTTCCTTAGCAGCATCCTGCGAATTCTGAGCAAGCTTTCCAATTTCATCAGCAACAACTGCAAAGCCTTTACCAGCTTCACCGGCACGAACAGCTTCAATTGAAGCATTAAGTGAAAGAAGATTTGTCTGTTCAGCGATAGAATCAATCATCTGTACAATATCTGTAATCTGCTTTGCAGACTCACCAACAGTTGTAACAACCTCATTCATCTCACCCATGGATTCAGTAATACGTCCCATGTTTTTCTGAACGGCTGACATATCTTCCTGTCCAATCTTTGCCTGTTCAACTAAATCAAGCATTACTGTATTGGTTGAATTACCATAGCCGCCGCCGAACACA
>JAGDBH010000255.1 GCA_017959135.1 Succinivibrio sp.
GAGCCTGCATCTGCTTAATATCATTCATCTGATCTATTTTATCACTATACTTATACTGTGACATTCTATCATCCTGTGTATTCATTTTTTCTGCTTACTTATTTTTGTCTTTTAGAGTTCACTTAGATTCAGCATAATCGGGGGAAATGTGTTCTCGGGATTTTTGTCAAATCTGTTTTTGCAAGCATTATACCAAAATTTTTTGACTTTGATCACGTAAGCTCTTTGTATAATAAATTAATTAACTTATCTGTATGAATAATAAAGATAAAAAGATCAGATAATTAACTATCAGAATTCCTGACGTTTTTTCCGGATTTGTCATCATTTTTTTAGAAAGATATGAAAATCTTTATATACTGTATTGCTTTTTTTGTATTTGAAAATAAGAAAATTTCTTACATATTGGAAAAAAATAGAAAATAACGTGCCCTCTGTATAAAAAAGAAAATTAACCAAAACTAATTGTTTGATTTTCTTCGATCCTTAACATAACCTTAAAACTGTTACGACAACAAAAAAAGAATATAAGGAGTCAATCTATTATGGCTGATTTTAATTTACCACCTCTCCCATATGAGAAAACTGCATTAGAAGGCTTCCTCTCTGAGCAGACCCTGACCTTCCATCATGACAAGCATTTAAATGCCTATGTAGAAACTTCGAACAAGTTAAAGAAGGGAACCTCATTTGAGAATGAGACTATTGAGACCATTATCAGAAAAGCTCAGCCAGGTCCTCTATTCAACAATGTTGCCCAGGTATTCAATCATACCTTCTATTTCAAGTGTCTGTGTGCTCAGACCAAGAAACCATCAGCAAGACTAATGGGAATGATTGAGAAGAGCTTTGAATCGTATGATGTGTTCCTGGATCTGTTCAAGTCTTCAGCTGTAGGTAATTTCGGTTCCGGCTGGACATGGCTATGTGAGAATAATGGAGCTCTGGAAATCATAAATACTTCCAATGCAGCTAATCCTTTAACCATGGGCAAGACTCCAATTCTATGCGTGGATGTATGGGAGCATGCCTATTATCTTGATTATCAGAACAGAAGAGCTGATTATCTGAAGGATTTTGTAAACCACATTGACTGGGACTTCGTTGAGTCAAATCTGCCTTAACAGACCGCCCAATACATAAAAAAATACCCAGTGATTTCTATACCACTGGGTTTATGTATTCGGGACATAAAAATGAAGAAAGCTGAAGAAATACTTTCTCCAAGTACTATTTTAGATTGTCTTGCCCTCAAAAAGTTCATAATTTGTAAAAAAAACGCGATTATTTTACTAACCTCTTGAAAAATAAGAATATTATTTTTTACTGTCTAGTTTAATATTGAATAACAAAATAACTACTTGCAATATAGGTAAAAATGAGTTAGCATACACTAACACGAGTTACCTAATACTAATGAAGGTTAGTATGGCAAGCAAATGACTCGTTTGCATGTGTTCTAAATAAGGTGGTACATAACCTTTATAGCGGTTTTGAGCGAATCTCAGGACCGCATTTTTTTTTGTGGATAACCACAATACAGTTTACTACATATGTTCTGAAGTCAAAAAAAATCGCCCGAAGGCGATTTCACTGCTAACCACGAGGAACACTTGGAATTAGGATGCTTTCTGAATATTTCCATCCTGATCATTTGTGTTATCTGAACTCTTTAACACTTCCTTAAAGGCATTGTCCAGATCCTCGATGATGTCATCTATATTCTCAGTACCGATTGACAGTCTGATAGTGCTCTGGAAGATTCCCTGATCTGCAAGCTCGCTGTCTGAAAGCTGTGAGTGAGTAGTAGTTGCAGGGTGGATAACCAGACTCTTAACATCAGCAACGTTGGCAAGAAGTGAGAAGATCTTAAGTGAATCGATAAACTTATGAGCTTCTTTCTGTCCTCCTACGATATCGAAGGTAAAGATTGAACCGCCGCCGTTAGGGAAGTATCTCTTGTAAAGCTCATGCTGAGGATGATCCTCTAATGAAGGATGATTTACCTTCTTAACCTGAGGATGATTCTTCAGGTAATCAACAACTCTGGTGGTATTCTGGGCATGACGCTCGATACGCAGTGACAGAGTCTCTACGCCCTGAAGCAGCAGGAATGCGTTGAATGGAGAGATTGCAGCGCCGGTATCACGAAGAAGAATTGCACGCAGATATACTGCAAAGGCTGCTGGACCTACTGCCTCAACAAATGAGATTCCATGGTAGCTTGGGTTGCTTTCAGCAATATGAGGGAATTTGCCGCTTGCAGCCCAGTTGAACTTACCTGAGTCAACAATACTGCCGCCAAGGGTTGTACCATGTCCGCCGATGAACTTGGTTGCAGAGTGAACCACAATATCAGCACCGTGCTCAATTGGACGTAACAGGAATGGAGTTGCAAAGGTGTTATCTACAACCAGTGGAATTCTGTTCTTGTGAGCAAGTTCTGAAAGAGCATCAATATCAGGAATATCAGAGTTTGGATTGCCTAGAGTCTCAATGTAGATTGCGCGGGTGTTATCTTTGATTGCAGCTTCAACTTCCTTAAGATTATGAATATCAACGAAAGTAGTAGTGATTCCATACTGTCGAAGAGTGTGAGCCAGAAGGTTATATGAACCGCCGTAGATTGATTTCTGAGCAACAATGTGTCCGCCGTTGGCGCCAAGAGCCTGGATTACATAAGAGATTGATGCTGCACCTGATGCAACTGCCAGTGCTGCAACACCGCCTTCTAAAGCTGCTAGTCTTTTCTCTAATACATCCTGAGTTGAATTTGTCAGTCTGCCGTAAATATTGCCCGCATCTCTAAGACCGAATCTGTCAGCAGCATGCTGTGAGTTGTGGAAAACGTAAGATGTTGTCTGGTAGATAGGTACAGCTCTTGAATCGGTTGACTTGTCTGCTTCTTCCTGACCAACGTGTAACTGTAGAGTTTCGAATTTATATGCCATTTTGTTTGCCTCTTAATGTGAATATATAAAAAAAATTGATAACTGGTTATTGATAAAACTTAATAATATTCACATTCGACAGTTAAAAAATAAAAACTTATGCATACTGATTTCTCCTTACTCTGATGTCTAATTATCTTGTGTGAGTTAATAATAGAATTATTATTCTTCAATATCAACAAGTTAGTAATACTATATTTTTATGCGCTGTTATAATTAATAACTATAAGATACTTGTAATTTTGTAATCTGATAATTGAAGATACAGATGGCGGGCTGTTGTTTTTTCTTGTTGTTATGATGAGGTAACTGCCTGTTTCTTCGCAGGATTAAAAGAAAAATCCAAGCGAGGCTCCATTTGTGTGTGTATTAACTTTCTTATAAAGGAGAGATCCGATAAAATTAGCGTGTATTTTTGAGCTGTTTGTTCCTAAATCAGAAACCAAGAGAACTATTACAAAAACATTTTTCGGATAATCATGAAATATATTTCTATAAAACAGGCTGCAGTAAAATTTGGTATATCAGAGGAACAGACACAGGAACTCTGTGAACAGGGCAGATTCAGAAATGCCCAGCTGGTTGATGATTTCTGGATTATTCCTGAAAGTGCCAAGCTTCCACAGAAGAAATCCAGAAAAAAAGCCCCTGATTTACGCAATTATCTGACTCTTCCTCAGGCCTGTGCAGAATTATCCGTATCGGTTGCAACCGGCTATAACTGGATTAAGCTTAGCAAGCTGGTTCCAGACCGTATTGAAAACAAAAAGAATTACTTTACAAAAAGCTATATCAGCAAGCTTAAAAAAGAAATCAAATCAGGCAAGAATCTGTCCCTAAAGAGCCGTCGTAACAAGAAGTTCATCAGTGGCTCATATATCTATAACTCATATGTTTCAAAGGACAGTACCTCAATCGAAATCATCAGCAGACTTTTAGAGAATGTTGATTCTCACAAGATTGATATTGATACCGAGCATCTGCGCATGATTATGGCAGAGACTGCTCTGTCTCTGATTGTGAAAAGACTTGAGCTTGGTTACAGACCACCTTATCTTCCTGCATTTTTTGAAGGCAGTCTAAAGCTTGGCTGTTATGAGAAACTTATATCCGATCTTATCGGTAAAGGCTCAAAGGTTAAAAAGCTGGTTGATAAGTACAGCTATCTTCTGGATCTGAATTTTGATTATCAGGAAACAGAGGATACTTTAGGTCTTGTATACATTTCCTGCAGAAACATTGAAAACAGAAAGGCTACCGGTACCTATTACACTCCATCCAAGGTTGTGGATAAGATTGTAAAGATTGTTCTCTCCTCAGATTCATATCATCCTGGGGACAATCTTCTGGATCCATGCTGCGGAACCGGTAATTTCCTTCTAAAGCTTCCTTATGAGGTTAAGGTTGAGAATATCTTCGGTAACGATATCGACGATATTGCAGTAACTCTGACCAGAATCAATCTTGCCATGAAG
This sequence comes from Succinivibrio sp., assembly GCA_017959135.1. Taxonomy (GTDB): domain Bacteria; phylum Pseudomonadota; class Gammaproteobacteria; order Enterobacterales; family Succinivibrionaceae; genus Succinivibrio. The sequence continues at coordinate 4,427 of JAGDBH010000255.1, forward strand.
TATAAGCTTGATAACACTGATATTCTTTATAAGAACATCACCAACAGTGATTTTCTGACAGAGTTCTCCAATCCTAGAATTACCCATATTCTTGGAAATCCACCATGGGGGTATTCATATACCAGTGAGGATAAGAATATCCTCAAGAATCTGTTTTCATCAGCTAAAGGCTCAACAATTGAATCTTATGATGTATTTCAGGAGAAATCCATTATGCACTCTAAGAACGGGGGAACTATTACCTTCGTAATGCCTGAGGCTATCCTGAATGTAAAGACTCATTATCCGGTACGCGAAAAGCTTATTGAGAATACCTCAATTCTGTCATTGAACTATCTTGGCAATGCCTTTGACAAGGTTCAGTGCCCTTGTATCATCATGCAGCTTAAGAAGACTTCAAAGCCTATTTCCTGCATCAATATGAAGGTGACAGACGGTCAGCGCGAGTTTGTTATCAGAAAGGAAAGATATGTGGATTCACAGTATCTGAATTTCAAGACAGATGACAATGAGGAGCAGATCCTCTCAAAGATCTTCTCTCTGAATAATATCCGCTTCCTTAAGGATAACGCTCTGTTTGCCCTGGGTATTGTTACCGGTAATAACAATCTGTACATATCCAGCAGAAAGTCAGCTGATAACGAGGTTATTTTAAAGGGAGCCGATGTCTTCAAGTATCGAATTGATGCTCCAAAGCGCTTTATAACCTTTAATCCTGAGCATTTCCAGCAGGTTGCTCCAGAATCAATGTACAGAGCTAAAGAGAAGCTTATCTACAGATTTATCAGCAATCATCTGGTATTTGCCTATGATGATAAGCAGACTCTGTCATTAAACAGCAGCAACATTGTCATCCCTCAGATTGAAGGTCTGAGCATCAAGTATATTCTGAGCATTCTAAATTCATCAATCGCCCAGTTTATCTACGATAAGAGGTTTAATTCTGTTAAGGTTCTGCGTGCTCATATTGAGAGTATTCCTATCCCAATGATCTCCTACGAGGAGCAGAAGCCTTTTATCAATCTTGTTGAAGAGATCATGGCCTGCAAGGATAAGACTAAGGTTGAATCGCTTTATAGAAATCTGGATGCGATTATCTTCAGTCTGTTTAATCTTGATGAAAGTCAGAAGGCTCTGATATTAGACGCCTGTGATATGACCAAGTTTCTATAGATTCTAAGCTGCTGTAGAGGACTACAGCAGTCATTCATTCTGCATTACTCGATGGAGGTGTTGTCTTCAGTCAGGGTAATGCTTTCTGTTCTGCTCTAGTTATTGCGCAGAATTTCAAAAGAGAGTGTTTTTCCGGGCTTTGATTGTGAAATCAGATCGATAAGCTGACGGACATCCTCAATCTCAACGCCATCAACCTTCCTGATGATATCAC
>JAGDBH010000256.1 GCA_017959135.1 Succinivibrio sp.
CAGGTTCTCCTGATATTATCGAGAAATTCAACCAGATTCGAGAGGAAGTAATAAGAGCTCCAAAGGATGAAGCTAAACTCAAGGAAGATGTGGTTGGCATGAGAGAGAAAATGCGCTCTCATCTTGACCGTTCAGGAGAAAAGCTTTACGACATCAAGCATGGTGTTGGCGGTATGATTGATATCGAGTTTATCTCACAGTATCTGCTTTTAAAATACGCTCCTGTATATCCTCAGATGAAGCTCTGGTCTGATAATGTGCGTATTCTTGAGGAGTGCTCAAATCTTGGCATTGTAGACAAGAGTATTACTGACGAGCTTATTGCTGCCTATATTGATATCAGACAGGTATATCATGAGCTTTCATTAGCAGATCTGCCAAGACTAATCGCTGTCTCAGACAGAATTCCTGCAACCTACAGGGTAGAAGAGATCTGGAAGAAGATTTTTTCAGAATAGAAAGAGTGTAGTCAGAGATAATTAGGAATACCGCAGAGAGATTAAATCTTCTGCGGTGTTTTGTTTCTAGTCGTTGATAATATCCTGCTCAGGATCGGTCATTGGAAAATCGTACTGAAGCTTTCCTGCTTCGTTATTCATGATAGGTCCTTTTCCTAAAGGACACTTATAGGCTCTTCCTGATAGCACTACACCTAAAAGCTTATAGGTAATATGAGCTGTATAGGCATACTTCTCAACAAGATGGGTTGCACCAAGCTGTGCTGCCTGATGTTTAAGATTGAATCTTGCCATTGGCACAGTTGAGTATGGACCGCTGTTGTCAACATCCGCGATAAAGGTACAGCCTTCAACTTCAGTTGGCAGGGCGGTTATAATCTTGTTTGCTGCTTCCTGTTCCTGAGCTGACATACATCCTGTTAGCACAAAAGCACAACATGCCGCTATAGATAAAGCCTTTTTCATAAAAATCCTACTCCTCTAATCCAGGATAACGATTTTCGTTTTCATCAGGCGCTGTTTTGAAACGTCTGTGCATCCATAAATACTGTTCAGGTGCCATTCTGACCATGTCTTCTACAACCTTGTTTAAGGTTGCCGCATCAGCTACTGCATCTTCAGTAGGGAAGTTCTGAAGTTCTTTCTTCAGGTAAAGGTGATACTTGTTTCCTTCACGAATTGTCCATGCAGGAGTGATAAGAGTTCCTTCGATCTTTGCCAGATTATGTGTTGCTGCAACAGTAGCAGTATCTTTAACAGCAAAGAAAGGAGCGAATACACTGACACGTCTGCCATAATCCTGATCTGGTGCATACCAGATAGGAGCACCGCTCTTTAGAGCCTTGATCATAGAACGAGGATCGTTCTTGGAAACCAGTGCCAGATTCTTTCTGGTTCTGCCTTTAACCTGAGCCCACTCCCATACAGGATGATCTGTTGGTCGGTATACACCTATACCTGGGGTGATGTATGTAGCGTAGATTCTTGCCATTAGCTCAAGAGTTACAAAGTGAGCTGAAAGTACAAGAATAGGTCTTCCGGTCTGGTTACACTGTCTTGCGTACTGCAGTTCGTCCTCGTCAATTATTACGTGACGTTTTAATCTCCAGTCCGGCCAGAACCATGCCATACCGGTTTCAAAAATAGCCATACCGGTGTTACGCTGAATCTGTTTTGAAAGCTCATGTCTTTCATCTTCTGACATCTCTGGGAATGCCAGTTCAAGATTTCTTTTTAGAACATATTTTCTTGCAGGAAGGATTGTTCCCATCAGTCTGCCGATCTTACTGCCGATAAAAATCAGCCAGCTGTATGGGAGAACATTAACCATGACATACAGTAGTCCGATAGCAAACCAGGCACTCCAGAAATGAGGAAGCAGCATTCTTTTTACAAATACAGGTTTTTCGACAACCCCCTTTCCCCAACCCTTCTGTGAGGTTGAGAATCTTTTTTTCTCTTTGCTTTCTTTCTGTCTTTCTGCAGCTGAAACGTGAAGTGATAATTTAGCCATATAATTCTATATCCAACAAACAGTTACTTTATTGTAACCCAAAGAGTTTCTATTCCACCTACATTTTTGTTCAGATTGTTTTTTTATGATGAGCTTCAATTATCAGGTGTTTTTTATTTCTCGTACTGATTTTCTGATAATAAGCTCGGTCTTGAACTGAGGAATTGTAAAATCATAATCCTTTTTATATCTTGCAAGCGACAGCTTCAAGGCCTCTTTGCCCATAACTCCAATAGGGTTGGTGACAGTTGTCAGGGCAGGGTTCAGACAGGATGCGATGAACAGATCATCAAAGCCTGTGATTGAAATGTCCTCAGGGATTTTTATACCGTTGTTTTCAAAGGTGGACATTGCAGATGCTGCGATGGTATCGCAGTAGCACATAACTACAGAGAACTGATCAACACCGATTTTCATCAGCTGTTCTGCAGCCATCTTTCCTCCTTCAAGTGATGGTGGAACTGAAAGAATCAGTCTTGGGTTGATTTCGATGTTGTTGTCGGCACAGGCCTTCTTGAATCCGGAAAAACGCTCCTGAGCATCAGAAATACCAAAAGATGAGGTTACATATGCTATTTTCTTGTGACCGAATTTGATCAGATAATTGGTCAGATCATACATACCGTTGTGGTTGTCGATGATTACACAGCGATCCTCAAAGCCTCTTAATCGTCTGTTGATTAGAACGATATAAGGAAAGCGTCTCATATAGTCTGACAGAACAATATCATCAATTGCCAGAGCATGAACCAGCATGCCTGAGCACTGATGAGACAGCAGGGAATCAATTGCTTTCTGCTCACGCTGGGGATCATAGAATCCCTGTGCAATCAGCAGTGACTTGCCCATAGCATTTGCTTCCATATCACATGATTTAATCATGGTTCCAAAATATGGATCGGAAATATCTGAAACAAGCACACCAATGGTTTCACTGTCCTTTTTGGCAAGGGTGCGAGCATTGGCATTCAGGTAGAAGCCAAGTTCACTCTGTGCTGCCAGTACAGCGTTTCTGGCTTCGTCACTTACTTTTGCTGTTCCGTTCAGAACTCTTGATACTGTAGCAACAGAAACATTTGCCTTCTTTGCCACATCCCTAATTGTTACTGTCATAACTTAATCTTTTTATAATTTATAAGGTGCTTATGTAATTTATATGAAAATCGCGAATCTTCGGATAATTATAAGTAAAAAAGCCACTAATTGAAATTAAAACAGCGATTCTTGGGCATAACAACTTTATTTATTTCACATTATTGCCATAAATTTATGAAAACACTTTTCTTCGTTTTCAGATTGATTTTCATCGTTTTTTATACAGAACTGTGAAAACATGACACTTTTTTCATGTTTTCTTGCCTATTGTTTCATGAAGAACTAAGAATACTCTAGAAAAATACTTTTAAAATCATTATGTTATTTTTCTTCTTTAATAAGAAAATAGTGAATTATTCTAATCAAATAATTAAAATTGTGAAAATGATCAAGTTTTATCTCTTGCTTTAAACTTCATGAGGTATATAATTTTCTCATGTAAACGGTTACATGAGCATTTCTAATGCATTTCGAGGATTTAATATGACTACTATTTTGGTAACTGGTGGCGCAGGCTACATTGGATCACATACAGTAATCGAGCTGGTAAAAGCTGGTTATGAGCCTGTTATTTTTGATAACTTCTATAATTCAAAGCCTGCTGTACTTGCAAGAATCAACAAGATTCTGGGCCGTACAGTTCCATTCGTATCAGGTGATATCCGTTCACGTGAGCAGCTAGAACAGGTTTTTGAAAACTATAAGATTGACGCCGTTATTAATTTCGCTGGTCTGAAGGCTGTAGGCGAGTCAGTTAAAAAGCCTCTTGAATACTACGACAACAATGTAAACGGTGCCCGTACACTTCTATCTGTAATGAAGGCTTACGGCTGTAAGAATTTCATTTTCTCTTCATCTGCTACTGTATATGGAGAGCCTGATTCACTTCCTTTAACCGAGAATTCACCTGTAAAGAGAGCAAACTGCCCATATGGTCAGACCAAGGTTGACATTGAGTACATGTGTCAGGAACTTCAGATTGCTGACCCTTCTTTCTCAATGGTTCTACTTCGCTACTTCAACCCTGTTGGTGCTCACGAGTCAGGTTTAATCGGTGAGGATCCAAGAGGTATTCCAAACAACCTGATGCCATACCTAACTCAGGTTGCAGTTGGCAGATTAAAGGAACTTTCAATATTCGGTAATGATTATCCAACTGCTGATGGTACCAGTGTCCGTGACTATATCCACGTGGTTGATTTAGCTTTAGGTCACGTTGCTGCATTAAATCACTGCCTGAATGTACCAGGAACCCACATTTACAATTTAGGTACCGGTATCGGCTACAGTGTTCTTGATATGGTTAAGTCATTCTCAAAGGCAATCGGCAGAGAGCTTCCATACAAGTTTGCTCCTAGAAGAGCCGGTGACGTTGTTGCCTGCTATGCTGACCCATCAAAGGCAAAGACTGAGCTGGGCTGGGTAGCCAAGAAGACCTTGGATGATATGACTGCTGATTCTTACAACTGGCAGAAGAACAATCCTAACGGCTACGAAGACTAAAAGATTTAAACGAAGGTAAGACATAAAATGACATCATTTAATTTAACAGATCATCCACACAGAAGATTTAATGCTCTTACTGGCGAGTGGATTCTTGTATCACCTCACAGAGCAAAGAGACCTTGGCAGGGCCAGGTTGAGAAGCTGGCTAACGAGATTAAGCCAAGCTATGATCCTAAGTGCTATCTGTGCCCAGGCAATACCCGTGTAAACGGTGATTCAAATCCTAAGTATGAGAAGAATTTTGTTTTCACCAATGACTTTGCTGCTTTAACTCCAGATACTCCACTGGATGCTCCTGAGTCAGAGGAACTATTCCAGCTTGAGCCTGCACGTGGAACTGCACGAGTTATCTGCTTCAGCCCAGATCACTCAAAGACTTTACCTGTAATGGACGTCGAAGAGATTCGCGGTGTAGTTGATTTATGGGGCGATCAGTTTACAGAGCTTTCAAAGACCTATAAGTATGTACAGTTATTCGAGAATAAAGGTGCAATTATGGGCTGCTCAAATCCTCATCCTCACGGACAGATCTGGGCATGTAACTTCATTCCAGAAGAAGTTATGAAAGAGTACAAGCAGCAGAAGAAGTATTTTGAGAAGCACAATACTCCACTACTGTTAGATTACGTAAATGCTGAATTAAAGAAGAAAGAACGTATTATTTTCGAAACTGAGTACTTTGTTGCTTTAGTTCCATTCTGGGCATTCTGGCCATTTGAGACCATGATTCTTCCTAAGTTCAAGGTTCAGACCATTAACCAGCTTGATGATGCTCAGCGTAACGACCTTGCATTAGCTATCAAGAAACTGACCTGTCGTTACGACAACCTGTTTGAATGTTCATTCCCATACTCAATGGGCTGGCACAATGCTCCTGTTGACGGTGAGGAACACTCAGAGTGGCAGTTACATGCTAACTATTATCCACCTCTATTAAGAAGTGCAACTGTTAAGAAGTTCGTTGCCGGCTTTGAGCTATTAGCCGAGAAGCAGCGTGACTTAACCCCAGAGCAGGCTGCAACCCGCTTAAGAGATTTATCAGAAACTCATTATTCATTAAACAAATAAACATAGGATTTCAAAATGTCAGATATCAGAGAAATTTGCCTAAAAGCTTTTGAAGACAAATTCGGAACCAAACCAACCATGCAGGAGTACGCTCCTGGTCGTGTAAACATCATCGGTGAGCACACTGACTACAATGGCGGTTTTGTTCTTCCATGTGCCATCAAGTACGGTACCTGCATGGTTGCCAAGCCAAACGGCACCAACACAATGCGCATTTTAGCCGTTGACATGAATAATGATTATGATGAGTTTGAATTAGCATCAAAGATTGAGAAGCACCCAACCAAGCTATGGGTAAACTATCTTCGCGGTGTTTCATACCAGATATGCGAAAAGTTCGGCAATAAGGTAAAAGGTCTTGATATTGCTATCAAGGGTGACGTTCCTCCAGGAGCAGGTCTATCATCATCTGCATCTTTAGAGGTATGTTTTGGTCACCTTGTATCAAATGCATTTGATTTAAACATCGCTCTAATGGACATCGCTCTGATGGGACAGGCTGCAGAAGCTTACATCGGTATGAAGTGCGGTATTATGGATCAGGCTATCTCTGCTAACGGTACTAAGGATCACGCTGTACGTATCGACTGCAAGTCATACGGTTTAACTCAGGTTGCTGTTCCTTCAAATCTTGAGATTCTGATTATCAACTCAAACATCAAGCACCAGCTTGTAGGTTCAGAGTATAACGATCGTCGCGAAAGCTGTGAGAAGGCTGCAAAGATCATCGGTGTACCTCTACTGCGTGATGCAACCATGGAAATGCTTGATGCATGCAAGGATAAGATGGATGACGAGACCTATCGTCGTGCACGTCACGTAATCACTGAGGATGAGCGTGTTCTTGAAGCTTCAAAGGCATTCGAGGCTGGTGATCTTAAGACTCTAGCTAAGCTGATGTACGCATCTCACATCTCTGAGAAGAATGATTTTGAGATCACTGTAAAGGAAACTGACGCTATCGTTGATATCGTCAAGGAAGCTTTAGGTGAGGAATATGCTGCTGTTCGTCAGACCGGCGGTGGCTTCGGTGGCTGTGTTGTTGCAGTTGTTGAGCCTAAGAATGTTGAGGTTGTTAAGAATGCTATTAACGCTAAGTATCAGAAGATTTCTGGTATCGGCGCTACCATTTTTGAGACTCAGGCCTGTGATGGTGCAACCTTCACTCGTCTATAAATGAATAATAAATAATTTGTTCTCTAAATAGTAAGTTCTCTGCCCTGAGTGGTTGAGAATTCCTCCTTTGGCCGATCTTTTCTGATCGGCTGTTTTTTTTCTTAAAACATTGTTTATCTTCAGCTTTCCTCGCACACTATCAACCTATAATTTCAATGTAATGTTTTTATGTAAAGATAAATGTACTTTCCAGCAGGTAAAAATACATAAGAACATCAGTCTGGAGACTTGTACATAAGGAGTTTATATGTCTGTATTTGCAGCCGTAGCAGTACCACATCCTCCGCTTATCATTCCTCAGGTAGGAATGGGCAGGGAGAA
>JAGDBH010000257.1 GCA_017959135.1 Succinivibrio sp.
GACAAAGGCAAATGCCGGATGAATGTTCTTAACAATCTCAAGCATTGGAATATCTGCATCCTTTACACTGTCGATATTGGCAAAGATGGTAATGGCTGCGGTACTGATAATAAATCCGATAATGGCACCACCTAAAAGACCGCCTTTTTCTGCCACACCGATTCTAAGTACAGAACCTCCTAAAACAAAGGCCATGGAAACAGCTGAGATTGCACACAGGGCATAGTAGTTGACTACAGCCATCCACACATTCGGCATCGGTGATTCGATGGTGGCGGCTATCTCATCTAACGCTTTAAAATCGTAGGATTTTCCAATGAATGTATAGCCGCAGACAATCAGAATCATAACAATGATGATAGGGGTAAATACTCCCAGCACCTGAGTGATTTTCTGAAAATCAAGAAAGGCAACCACTATGGTCAGGACTGCACAGATAAGAGTTCCAACCCAGAATGGAAGACCAAACTGCTGACTTAAATTGGAACCGGCACCTGCGAACATCACAAAGCCTACAATGAAACAGGAAATGATAAGAGAGAAGTCAATCAGCCTGTTAATGACAGGGTGAGTGATTTTCTCCAGAACTTCCTGATGGTTTGAGGATCTGAAATAACATCCCATAGTAATGATAATTTTACCAAATACAATGTGAAGAATTGCCAAGAGTAATACGCCGATGATACCCAGTGTACCGTAGCTTAAAAAATACTGCAGGATATCCTGACCTGAGGATAGACCTGCACCAACCACAATTCCCACATAAGCCATTGCTATGGATATATATTTTTTCCTCAAACTTTACCTCCGGTGAGCTGATTTTTTCTGTTTTTTTACTAGTATATAAATGGCACTGTATAACAGTGCGAGGACTGATATTCTGATAAGAATAAAAGAAGAAAGAATAGTTTATTAGACATCTATTGTATCATAAAATTCTTATTTTTAAATTATAAATATGAAATTCCTTATATATTCATAGTGAAATTATTTTGGGGATAGAAACAATATCCTCTGAAAAAAACTACTTTCAGGTGGATTTTTTTTTGAGAGAAGGCTCGTAAATGTAGATTGTATTTACCGTAATTCAATACAGATCCTCTTTTTATATCCTATGCTTATAAGTAGCTTATTAATAAGGATTTGTTGGAGAACTCAAGATGAAAATTAAAACTCTGTTGAGTGCTTTGGCTGTAAGTCTGACTATCTTTTCGACAGTAGCTATCAGTGATGCTTGTGCTGATGAGCTGACCTTTGCCGGTGTAGGTAAGATAAATACTCCATGGTTTGAAAGACATAAGCAGGGCATAATGCTTGGCGCGGAAGAGAATGGAGCTAATGGCGTGTATGATGCAGCTCCAATAGCCAGTCATAAAAAACAGGCTGAGATTGTGTACGAATTTGTAAAAGATGCTGTAAACGCTATTTTAGTTGTTCCTAATGATGCAAAGTCTCTTGAGAAAGCTTTCATGGCTGCCCAAAAGAATGGAATCACTGTAATTACCCATGAGTCTCCAAAACAGGTAAATGCCGACTTCGATGTTGAGCTTATTGATAACGATAAGTTCGGTATACTGCTGATGGATGAATTCGTAAAACTATCCAAAGGTAAAAAAGGCACTTATGCCATATATGTAGGATCTCTTACTGTTCCTTCTCATAATCTGTGGGCTCAGGCTGCAATTAAACATCAAAAGGAGACATATCCTCAGCTGGAGCTGATAGATATTCTGCCGGTTTCAGAGAATAGAGGAATATCAGGAAAGATGGCTTTATCTCTTATAAAGAAACATCCTGATCTGGTTGGAATTATTGCTTTAGGTTCCGAAGGGGCTCCTGGTATTGGAAAATCTCTGAAACACAAGAAGCTGAAGAATGCGATTACCGTAGTTGGAGTTGCTACACCGGATGATACAAAAGAATACCTTAAGGAGGATTACGTACAGGAACTGATTCTGTGGGATCCTGCTCAGGCTGCAAGAGTTCAGACAACCCTTGCAAAGATGATTGCAGATGGTCGTCGAGATGAGATTAAACCTGGTTTTGCTCTACCAGAATTTGGTGCTCCAAGATTTGATGGGAATACCCTCATTTTTGATGAGCCTCTGATTGTTACGAAAGATAATGTAGATAACTACGATTTCTAGTTTCTCACACAAGAAAAAACCGTCAGTTTATAATAAAACTGGCGGTTTTATATCTATTCAGATTCAGAGAATCTGTTACTTGGTAACCTTCTTGAACTTAAGTCTATGAGGCTGAGCTTCATCACCAAGATTTGCCTTCTTCCATGCCTCATACTCGGTGTAGTTACCCTCAAAGAATCTTACCTTGCCCTCATCACCGTAATCAAGAATGTGGGTTGCGATTCTGTCCAGGAACCAGCGGTCATGGGAGATAACCATTGCAGAGCCAGGGAACTCTAATAAAGCGTTCTCAAGTGCACGCAGGGTTTCAACGTCAAGATCGTTGGTAGGCTCATCCAATAGCAGCAGGTTACCGCCAACCTGAAGCAGTTTTGCCAGCTGCAGACGGCCTCTTTCACCACCTGACAGATCACCGACACGCTTCTGCTGATCGGTTCCTCTGAAGTTGAATCTGCCGATATATGCTCTTGAAGGGATCTCGTAGTTGCCAACCTTTAGAATGTCAGAACCCTGTGAAATCTCCTCAAATACGGTATTCTCGTTCTTCATCTGATCACGGAACTGCTCAACATAAGCGGTAACAACAGTATCACCAAGCTTGATTGAACCTGAATCAGGCTTCTCGATACCGGTGATCATTCTGAACAGAGTTGACTTACCGGCACCGTTAGGTCCGATAATACCAACAATAGCGCCCTTAGGAATGCTGAATGACAGATCGTCAATCAGAACCTGATCGTCATATGCCTTTGACAGGTTGTTAACCTCAAGCACTGTCTCACCTAAACGTGGCCCAGGTGGAATGTAAAGCTCGTTGGTTTCATTTCTGCTCTGGTACTCAACTGAAGACAGCTCTTCAAATCTCTGCAGACGTGCCTTAGATTTTGCATGACGGCCCTTGGCACCCTGACGAACCCACTCAAGCTCTCGCTCGATGGAACGACGTCTTGCAGACTCGGTGCTCTCTTCAATCTGAAGTCTCTTATCCTTCTGGTCAAGCCAGCTTGAATAGTTTCCTTCCCAAGGAATACCCTCACCACGGTCAAGCTCAAGAATCCATCCTGCTACATTATCAAGGAAGTATCTGTCGTGGGTTACTGCAACCACTGTACCTGGGTACTGGTGCAGGAACTGCTCGAGCCAGTCGATAGATTCAGCATCAAGGTGGTTTGTTGGCTCGTCTAAAAGCAGCATATCAGGCTTTTCTAAAAGCAGACGGCATAAAGCTACACGGCGTCTCTCACCACCTGATAAAACCTTAATCTTTCTGTCTGATGGAGGTAATCTTAAAGCATCAGCCGCCTTATCAATCTGCACCTCAAGATTGTGACCATCATGGGCATCAATAATAGCCTCAAGCTTTGCCTGCTCCTTTGCAAGAGCATCAAAGTCTGCATTCTCATCTGCATACTCAGCATAAACTTCATCTAAACGTTTTAATGCTGCATAAACCTCTGCAAATGATTCTTCAATAACTTCTTTTACGGTCTTCTCAGGATCAAGTACAGGCTCCTGTGGCAGATAGCCAATCTTGATACCTGGTTGTGGTCTTGCCTCACCTTCAATGTCGGTATCAACACCTGCCATGATTTTGATAAGTGTTGATTTACCTGCACCGTTTAATCCCAGAACGCCGATTTTGGCGCCAGGGAAGAAGGACAGTGAGATATCCTTTAGAATCTGTCTCTTTGGTGGAACAATTTTGCCCACCCTATTCATAGTGTAAATGAACTGAGCCATTTATTATCCTCAATATATATATGACGGCTCATTGTACCATGAAAAGCATATTTCTCTGATAATAGAAGAGATTATCTTTCACATACATCAAAAAATTAAAACAGAATCTGGCGGAGAACTGCTTAGGATTTGGTAACGATTGATTTTTTTTCAAAAAAAATCCTTCGCCGTGGCGAAGGAACAAACATAAGGATTAAAAGGTGTAATTAGTAACTTTCCTGAAGCATCTGAAGCGCAATCTGAGGCTTCTGGTTTGC
>JAGDBH010000258.1 GCA_017959135.1 Succinivibrio sp.
ACCGTGGCGTCTGTCATAATCGGTTACGCCTTTGAATACAGCATAGTTAGCAGCTTCCTGATCTTTTGACAGGATGGTTGTGTAGATTTCATATCCGTCCAGATAAGCCTGATCACCGTATTTGTCGATGACTGTCTGGCGAACACTTTCTGCTACGTAAGGAGCATATGACTCAAGCTTTGAAGAATGGAATTCAGCTCTGTAAGGCTCTGCCTCAGCGTTTTTGTATTCTTCCTCGGTAATGAATCCTAAAGCCAGCATTCTCTCTAGAACAAGATGTCTTCTTTCCTTTGAGCGCTCTGGATTAGAAATAGGATTCAATACAGAAGGAGCCTTTGGAAGTCCTGCAATAGTAGCCATCTGTCCTAGGGTTAACTCGTCAAGATTTTTGCCGTAGTAAGTCTGAGCAGCTGCGGCAACACCATAAGATCTGTGTCCTAAAGCAATCTTGTTTAGATATAGTTCAAAGATTTCCTCTTTGGTAAGAACCTGTTCGATTCTAAGCGAAATGAAGATTTCTTTTAGTTTTCTCTGGATAGTCTTTTCTCTGGTCAGGTAGAAGTTTCTTGCAACCTGCTGAGTGATGGTACTTGCACCCTGACGAGCAGATGCTGCTGTAAGAGACACAACTGCAGCACGGAAAATACCGATTGGATCGATACCGCTGTGTTCATAGAAACGGGTATCTTCAATTGCGAGAAAAGCTTTTTTTAATTTCTCTGGAATTTTATCAATAGAGACTGGAATACGTTTTGCCTCTCCGAATTCACCGATCAGCTTGTTATCTGCGGTGTAAATTTTCATAGGAGTTTCAAAACTTACTTCCTTTAATTTTTCTACATCAGGAAGATCTCCTAGAGCCTGATAATATAAACCTGCACTTGCAACGCCAATGGCTCCGATTCCGAATAAACCTGTCCAAAGAGCGATTCTTAAATATTTAAAAAACACAAAAAGCCTCTGTTAAAACTAAGCATCTCTTATTTGTGTGTATATTATATATTATGACACTTGGAAAACACACTTTTTCGGTAGCTGTCTATTATCTTCATGGTGCATCTTCAGAAAGATGCTCACTACATCTCTCCAAAAAAAATGTGACAAAACAGTCATCTTTCATTTTTTGTGAGTTTATTTCTATTTGTTTGTGTCTAATTTTTTATACATGACAATAAAGTATCCAATTCATTCAACTAAAATCACAAGTAAGGAAGGGAAATCATCCTAATTAGTTGTTATTGAAATTTATTTTTTTGTTTCACTGCGTTTTTTCTGTTTTGCTATACGAAATGGTGTGGATATGGGTATTAAGGTTCGTCTTGCTATATTGAACTTTCTTCATATGGGTGCATGGGGTGCGTACCTCATAAGTATGGGAAACTACTTTGTTCACATTGGTCTTGCAAGCCGTATTGGATCTTTTTATGCTCTGATAGGTATCGTTTCTTTTTTTACACCTACCATAGCAGGTATTATTGCTGACAGATATATTCAGCCTGTCAGAGTTTTAGGTCTGTGCCATCTTCTGTGCGGCCTGGGCATGATGGTTCTGTTCTACATTGGCGGACAGCCTGATGCGGGAATGTACTATTCAAGAATGTACTTTGTCTATTTCTTCTGCATTGCCTGTTACATGGGTTCATATTCTCTGGTACTATCTGTTTCGTATACTCTTTTGGAGCAGGAAAATCTTGATACTGTAAAGCACTTCCCTTCAATTAGAGTTTTCGGTTCTATCGGATTTGTTGTCCTGATGTGGATTACCGATATTCTGAACTATGAGACAACTGAAAAGCAGTTTATGCTTTCAGGATTAATAAGCCTGCTTTTCTTCCTCTATACCTTTACTCTGCCTATCTGTAATCATCAGAAGCAGTTAAAGCATCAGACCTTAAGAGAAATGTTCGGTCTTAATGCCTTTGGACTGTTTAAAAATAAAGAACTGTGTGTTTTCTTCATATTCTCAGCTCTACTAGGTGTAAATCTGCAGATTGCAAATGCATACGGAACACCATATCTTTCAAGTTTCTCAAGTATGCCTGAATATGCCAACTCGTTCGCTGTTAAACATTCAAACATACTTTATTCACTATCTCAGATCAGTGAATGCGGCTGTCTGCTTTTGATACCTTTCTTCTTAAAACGCTTTGGTATTAAGGCTGTTATGCTTCTTGCAATGGCAGCATGGGCATTAAGATTCTTCTTTATGGGAGAGGGAAATCCTGGTTCCGGACTATATCTGCTGATCCTGTCAATGATTGTTTATGGATTTGCATTTGATTTCTTTGTCATCTCAAGTTCAATCTACATTGACAATAGAGCTCCGAATAATATACGTAGCAGTGCCCAGGGATTGTTCTGGATGATGGCTAATGGTGTCGGTTCGTCTGTAGGTTCCATGTTTGCTCAGTCTGTAATCAATATGAATACTGATGCAGAAGGAAAAATAGACTGGTATCCAAGCTGGATGAGTTTCAGTGTATATGCTCTGATTATCTGCATAATGTTCTACTTTGTTTTCCATCCAAAAGTAGAGGAGAGTGCAGAAAACCAGTCTGAAGTAAAATCTTCGGAATAATCTTCTGCGTTTTCCTGATACAGAAACCACCGTTGTCAGTATTTCAACGGTGGTTCATTTTTTTTGTAAAGCTAATTCTTTGGAGGATTCAGCTTGTTAACTTCTTTTTTGGCCATTTCAATTGCATGAAGAAAATCTGAATTGGTGTGCAGTTTTGCATTTACATATCCTGCAATTAAAGCTCCTGCTTCAATATCAGACTGCCAGTGGAATCCGCACACAACTCGGTAGTAGCCGAACTTCTGTCCTGCATTGATGATTTCAACCTGTTTTGAAGGAACAATCTCGCTTAAAATCAGAGCCACCAGATTTCCATAAGCAGAATGTGCTGACGGATAAGAGCCTGAGTTTACGTGGTCGTGATCATCTTCAATTGTGGAACAGGTTCTTTCTTTAAAATAAACAAAAGGTCTTACTCTCTGATAGTGATTCTTTGTGGATTTTGTTCCGCCCGTTTTCGCATCCTTAAAGACTCTGGTAATGAGGTAGTATGTCCACGGAGTATTTTCTTTTGAAATATTAAGACCTGTTTCCTTTGAGAAAAAAAGCGCTATATAACTTGGATCATAGCTTGCGAAGGTTCGTGCATCATTCCAGACCTGTGTATCCTTAAGACTTCTGGTTTCCTTATATATTTTCTTGTCTCTTGTAAATTCGAGAGATTTATCATCAGGAGGGGTAGGTATACAAAGATAATATTCAGGATAGGATTTTTTGTTGAAGAAAGGCTTTGGATCCACTTCATCTATTGTCGGAATTTCTGATTTGTCTGTAATCGAATTGTTGGCTGTACCTGTCCCAGAACTCTGCAATGAACAGCCTGTCAGCCCCAGTGAAAGAGTAAGTGCAGTAACGAGTATTTTGGTATACATATATATCCCTTCTTCACTTAAAAAAATGATTCCCAATAAAATCAACATGTAAGTCAAGTATAGGTTCTTTTCTTTACTTTTTTCTGAAGAAATCTTCTGTTTTTCTTCCTTTTGCAATGAAGAATTGCTATTTCTGTGCAATCGATGTGGTTTCTTGTTGAAAAATCTCAAAATGAAGTAGAATTTCCTAAGTATTACATTAAATCAGTTTCAAATAATCGGAGAAGTAATGTCCAGAGCAGAAAAAAACAGAATTTTCCTTGTTGGGCCTATGGGGGCAGGTAAAAGTTCCATTGGAAAATCATTGGCATTACTTACACAGAAACCTTTTATTGATGTTGATGAAGAGATTGTAAGAACCACCCTAAAGAGTATCCCTGAAATTTTTGAAGAATCTGGGGAGAGTGGATTCAGAAAGATTGAAACTGAAGTTTTGAAAAAATGTCTTAAATATGAGGCTGTAATAGCAACTGGAGGAGGAATCGTAGGTTCTGAAGAGAATCGACAGATTCTAAAGGACAATGGCTTTGTTGTTTATCTTTATGCCGATGTTGATACTCAGTATTTAAGAACAATGAACGATTCAAATCGACCAATGATCAATGTGGAAGATCCCAAAGCCCGATTAAACGAGATCTTCTCAAAGCGAAAGCCTTTATATGAAGAGGTTCATGACTGTCTGGTCGATACCAACACTCATACAATAAAAGAATGCGTAGAACAGATTAAGGCAGAAATCAGGAAATAATCAAAGATGGAAAATATAACAGTCGGACTTAATGAACGTTCATATCCAATTTACATAGGTACTTCTCAGCATTATGGTGAACTTGTAAGAAAAGCTCTGCCTAAAATCACTGATCTTATGGTTGTAACCAATGATACTGTTGGACCTCTTTATTTTGAATCTCTTAAAAAACAGCTTGAAGAATCTGGTTTTAAAGTATGCCAGTGTGTGTTAAGAGATGGTGAGGCCTATAAAACCATCGAAAGCTTCTGGGCAATTCAGACCGCTCTGCTTGAGAACAATTTTGCCCGCGACAGTGCTATTGTAGCTCTTGGAGGTGGTGTTGTCGGTGATATGGCAGGCTTTGCAGCTGCAACCTATCAGAGAGGCATTCCTTTTATTCAGATCCCAACCACTCTATTGGCAATGGTTGATTCTTCAGTCGGTGGTAAAACTGCCATCAATCATCCTTTAGGAAAGAATATGATTGGTGCTTTTTATCAGCCAAAAGCTGTTATTGCAGATCTTGAAACTCTAAGGACTCTTCCAAAAAGAGAATTAACTGCTGGTCTTGGTGAAGTGGTAAAGACCGCCATAATCTATGATGCTGATTTCTTCAGCTATCTTGAGAAGAATATTGAAAAAGTCTTCGATTATGATCTGGAGGTTATTGCCAGGATCGTAAAGTGCTGCTGCCAGATTAAGGCTAGTGTGGTTTCAGAGGATGAAAAGGAACATGGACTTCGTGCAATCCTAAATTACGGTCATACTTTTGGTCATGCCATAGAGGCATTTTTAGGTTTTGGAACCTGGCTTCATGGAGAGGCTGTTGGTCTAGGAATGGTTATCGCTTCAGCTCTTGCTAAAAAACGCGGTCTGATTTCTGAAAGTGATGACAGCAAAATGTTGGAGCTTTGCAGAAAGGCTCTCCTTCCAACCAAGATCCCTGAGAAAATGACTGCCGATGATTTTATCAGACATATGCGTCATGATAAAAAGGTAAGACAGGGTACTATCAGATATGTTCTTCCTACTTCAATTGGCAAAGTTGAATTATTTTCTGACGTATCCGATGAAGAGATAAAAAATCTGATTAACTGTCTGAAATAATGTAGTAAAATCCCAGTAGTTATTGGAAGAATTTTAGGAAAGAGCGTGTCTAACCTCAATCTAAGCATGAAAATGTATATTCGTGTGCTGGAACAGAGTGTTTAGACATAACTGCTATCGAATGGAATTACTGGGGACCTGATGAAATATCAGAATTTTTCAACCGCAAAGTCACTCATGGACTGCGTTAAACACCTGCAGTCTGACTTGGAGTACGGTGAAAAAATTATTTTTCTGACCGGTAATTCTGGAAGTGGTAGAACAAGTGTCTGTGAACACATTGTAAATGCGCTTGATGAGACTTTTTCTACCGTCTTTATTCCCTGCCAGAGGGAAATGACTATAGAACGTCTCAGACAGCTGTTTCTTCAGCAGGCAGCTCCTGTTGATAAATGGGATGAGACTGTTCCTTTATATCAGAGCTTTAAATCCTTATCTATTCCTGTAAGACAGAAACTGCTGGTTGTAATAGATAACATTGATGATGTTATTACAACCTTCTCAGATGAAGTATTCGAACTCTTTTCTCAGTTTTTAGGTCAAAATCGTTTTTCATTTTTGATCACATCTCATCCTTTGTGGGCTCAGGCTAAGATCTCATCTTCATTAAATGATAAGCTTGAAGTGAAAGAATATGAAATTCCAAAAATTTCTATACAGGAGTCTTTGGAAATCAGCAGACAGTTATTTGAACATGCTGGGCTTGAGAAAGTATACAACGTAATTTTGCCTAAATTACCTAATGCTCTTGAGGCATGCGATGGTAATCTGGGTAGAATCATCAAACTAACGGAGACTTTTATGGCAGATCCTATTGAAGTAGAGAAAGATCAACAGAATCAGAATGTTGATAAGAATGTGTCTGAAGTAAAGAAACACAGCAGTACAGGTATTTTTATTGCTATTGTCTGTGTTGTTATTGTTTTGGCCTGCCTAATTCCAGTTTTTCTGGGAACCAATGTAGTTGATAGACTTTTTGGAAAGACTCCTGCAGAGGACCCTGCCAAGCAGAA
>JAGDBH010000259.1 GCA_017959135.1 Succinivibrio sp.
CAGTACGAGGGTGAGAAGATCGGCCAGGGTCGTGAGAATGCTAAGCTCTACCTTGAGAACAACCCTCAGGTACTTGCAGAGATTGACGCCAAGGTAAGGGCGCACTTCGGCCTCCCTGTAACCGTTCCACCAACAGCTCCCAAGGCAGCTGAGACTGCTGAGAAAGAGCCTGCTAAGAAAGGCAGAGCAGCTAAGGCTGAGTAAGAACAAATAATATGATCGTAACAGACATAGTTGAACTTGATAAGAAAAGAAGCAAGATCTATATAAATGGTGAGTTCTCGTTTGTTCTGTATAAGGGAGAGCTGAGAGACTATGACATAAAGGCAGGTCATGAGCTTTCTGATTCCAATTATCAGGAGATTATGGATGTTGTCCTTCCTAAACGCTGTAAGCTTAGGGCGATGAATCTTTTGCAAAAAAAGGATTATACAGAGAAGCAGCTGCGGGATAAGTTATCCGAAGGACTATATCCGAGAGAAATCACAGATGATGCCATACACTATGTTAAGGCTTACCATTACCTGGACGATGAACGTTATGCCAGAGATTACATAACCTATCATATGTCTGTCAGATCCAGGAATCGAATAATTCAGGATCTAAGCGGAAAGGGAATCAGTAAGGACATATTTATGCCAATAGTAGAGGAACTTTACGTTGAAGAGGATTCTGATATTGAACTGGAACAGATCAGGAAACTTCTTATTAAAAAGCAATATGATCCTGAACAGACTGATTTTAAAGGGAAGCAGAAGATCATTGCATTTCTTATGAGAAAAGGCTTTCAGATGTCTGACATCCGAAGAGCGATGGATGTTTATGATGATTAGATAAAAGAACTGATTCACACAGTTGGATCAGTTCTTTTTATTTGTGTTAATATTTGACGCAATAAAGAATATTACTTTCTTAAAAAAAAATAAAATTTCCTGGTAATGCGATATTCTGTAATAATATTTCGATAAAATATATATAGAGTCTTTTTTGAAATATTAAGCAGGAGAGAGTGCTATGAAAAAAAAAACTGGTAGCTATTCTTATCGCTAATGTTATCTTTATTTCTAATGTAGCCTTCGCGCCGTTTGTTTCTGATGCGGTTTTCAATGCTACGGACAATCTGGCTAAGAAAAATACTGTAACAGAAGAATCTGAATATGAAACAGATGAGGAAACAGATGAGGAAACTGAGTCTTCATCTTCTTCTGATGAGCCTGAATATGTCAAGATATCTAAATTTGAGGAATTACCGGAAGAGATTACCTACCAGGAGGTAAAGGCCGGTACACCTATCGAAGAGATTATTTTCCCTGATACATTAAAAATAGATGTCGTTGCAGATACTGACCGTGATGAAAGAATCGCCAGGAAACTAGGCGAAGAACGTGCTGCCAGAAAACGCGATAAAGAATTAGATGCTGCAGAGGCTTCTTCAGAACTATCTTCTTTGGAAGAAGATGAATCTTCATTAGAAGATTCTTTAGAGCCTGATGAGGAAGAGATCATTTTCTTTGACTCTGAGACTGGTGAAATATCTACAGGACGTATAGATGAAGAAGAACAGAGCGACTACAGTAATGAAGGCAGTGGTGAAGAGAGTATTGGTGATACATATCAGCCTAATGTAGTAGAACCGGAACCTGCTAAAAATGAAAGTACCGGAAATGAAAGTACTGGAAATGAAAATACCGAAAATAAAGATA
>JAGDBH010000260.1 GCA_017959135.1 Succinivibrio sp.
TTAAAAATAGCAGAAAAAGGCTCAATTTTATTCATTTTTTAAGTAATTTTATTAAAAAATACTGATTTTTGCCTATGCTGAAAGATCTGATTGACCGGTATCTGGACAAGCTGCGTTTTGAGAAACGTTCAAGTCCTCATACCATTTCCTCCTATCAGAGGGTTCTTCTAAAGGCTCTGGATGTTCTGGAGAGGGAATTCTCTGAGATAAGTGAATGGAAGGACGTCAAACTTGATCAGATGCGTGTTATCCAGAGAGAGTTCAATTTTGACGGGGATTTAAACAAGCTTAACAATAACTCTGTCGCGCATGACCTTTACGCTTTAAGCTCCTTTTTCAGATACCTCGTATCCATAGATGAAATACCGGATAATCCGTTCTCTCTGGTTAAAGCTCCAAAAATAAAAAGACACCTTCCAAAGATTCTTTCCATGACAGAGATTGATGCAATCCTGTCTGTAACTCCTGATACCATCTACGAAACCCGTGATCTGGCAATTATTGAACTCCTGTTCTCATCAGGACTTCGTGTTTCTGAACTGGTGGGACTGGATCTTGATGATTATGACGAGTTTGTACGTGAAGTCATGGTACTTGGTAAGGGAAACAAGCAGAGAGTTGTGCCTGTAAATGACAGTGCCATTGAAAGAATCGACGGTTATCTTCAAATCAGAGATAGCTTTAATCCTCAGGAGAATGCCCTGTTTTTAAACCGTTTCGGTCGCAGACTTACAACTCGTGCAGTGCAGCAGAATCTATTGAAGCTCTGTGACAAGGCCTGCGTTACCACTCATTTAAATCCTCATAAGTTAAGACATTCCTTTGCCACTGTCCTTCTGCAGGGCGGGGCAGATCTCCGTTCAGTTCAGGAGATGCTTGGTCACTCCTCTCTTGCTGCAACTCAGATTTATACTCATCTGGATTTTGAACATTTAAAAGACGTATATAATAAGGCTCATCCATTAGCCTCCAGGAAGAAAAATTGAAATTCTTTAAACAGATTGATCTAAGTAAGATAAAAGTCCTTTCCTTTGATTTAGATAATACGATTTATGACTGCGAGACAGTTTTAAGAAAGGCTGAGGCCTGGTTTACCCAGTATCTGTGCGATACCTACGGATTAGGTGGAGCCTGCCTTAAATACGATTTCTGGGCTCAGATTAAATCTGAGGTTCTGCATGATAATCCAGAGCTTGCTGACGATGTGACGCTGCTTCGAGAGGTAAGTCTGGTCGAGGCATTCAAACGTCTTAAGATCCCTTTAGAGAACGGCCTTGCTGATGCGAAAAAGCTGGTTGATCTTTTTGTTGAACACCGTTCATCCGGATTTGTTCATCAGGATATATATGATATGCTATCTGCCCTTAAGCAGAAATATCCAATGGTTGCGATTTCAAACGGTAACCTTAAGCCTTCGAAGATTATGGTGGACGGTTACTTCGAGCGCGATTTCCGTCCTGCCGTAGGCGGTCTTCGCAGAAAACCATTTGCAGACATGTTTATTGAATGCGCAAAAATTAAAAATGTTAAAATAGACGAAATTCTGCATATTGGAGATGATCCTTTCACCGATGTATACGGTGCCGTTCAGGCAGGATGCAAATGTGCATGGGTATACAGGGGCTACACCGGAATATCTCCTGATGAAAAGAATCTGAAGGTTCTGCCTGATATTCTTTCAGATAATGTACTGGAACTTAAAACTTTACTGTAAAAATGCAAGACAATTCACTTTACGATATGGATAACAGTCTTTTAGAGGATGCTCTTGATGCTGATCCTCAGGCTGACAGAATTCTTGAAGGCTTAAATGAGTCTCAGCACGAAGCTGTCTCATCAGAACTTCGCAACATGCTGATTATTGCCGGTGCCGGTACCGGTAAAACTCGCGTTCTGGTTTCAAGAATCGCCTGGCTGATTAAGCATTTCCATATTGCTCCACGCAATATTATGGCTGTGACCTTTACCAATAAGGCTGCAACCGAGATGCGTGAAAGACTTGCGCTTATGGTAGGCAATTCTGTTCAGATGTCTTTATGGGCCAATACCTTCCATTCCATCTGTTTAAGACTTTTAAGAGCCTATGCCTCTTACGCGGGTTTAGTACCAGGCTTTACCATTTTAGATACTGACAGTCAGGTATCCCTGGTTAAGCGTCTGATGAAGGACATGAACATCGATACCAAGGAATTCAAGCCTTCTGATATTGCATCAAATATCTCAAAGCAGAAGGAAAACGGAATTCGTGCGCTTGCCTTCAGCAAAATGATCAGCGCAAAATCACCTGATCATGTAAAGGTTACAAGTCAGGTTTACAACGTATATGAAAGAGTATGCAATCAGGAAAATTCTGTTGATTTCAGTGAGCTGCTTCTAAGAACAGTTGAGCTTCTTGAGAACAATCAGGAAATCAGAGAGCTTCAGCATCGAAGATTCAAAGAAATTCTGGTTGACGAGTTTCAGGATACCAACGCAATTCAGTACCGTTTTCTAAGACTGATAGCAGGTCCAGATTCTCATGTGCTGGTGGTAGGTGACGATGATCAGTCAATCTACGGTTGGCGTGGTGCCGATGTAAGCAACATGCGAAAGTTCCTGAAGGACTTCAGCAATGTTAAGGAAGTTCTGCTGGCTTTAAACTACCGTTCCACCCAGAAGATTCTGGATGTTGCAAACACCATCATCGGCTTTAACAGTGACCGTCTGATGGAGAAGGTTTTAAAGGGAAACTTCGGTGAAGGTGAAAAGGTCAGAATCTTAAACTGTGCCAATAACAAAACCGAATCAAGTGCGGTCGCAGAGCGTATCGCCTCCCTGCATGAATCAGGAGTAGCCTTAAGAGATATTGCTATTCTGTACCGTAACAACTATCTGTCACTGGATTTCGAGCAGACTCTTTTAAGAAAACATATTCCGTTTGTAATCTACGGCGGTCAGAAGTTCTTCGAGCGTGCCGAAATTCTTGATGCCATCGCCTATATGCGCATTCTGGTAAATGAGGATGACGATACTGCTTTACTCAGAATCATCAATACTCCTTCAAGAAAGATTGGTCCTAAGGTAGTAGATGGACTTCGAACCATTGCCAACGAGAGAAACTGCTCTCTGATAAAGGCAATGCGTCTGCTTGAAGCTCATGTTCATTCTGATAACGTTGATAAGACCTTAGCTTCTCTTTACAAAAAGATTGCAGTTTTCAGCGACCTATTAAAGGTTCTAAAAGAGAAAAAGGAATCACTATCTCTTTCAGCCTTTGCTGATGAAATGCTGAGAATAACCGGACTGTATCAGTTCTATCAGGAGAAGGATTTTAAGGAAGGCAAGGATAACGAGGAACATTCACGTTATACCAACCTTGGTATGCTGATATCAAATATCAAGGAATTCGAGTCCAACAGTTCTGCCCCTTCAGCATCTGATGAATCTGCCCCTGAGAGTACCGGGGATTCAGATGAGAAGAAAGAAGAAGATCCGCTTTTAACCTATCTGTCCAATATTACCCTGGTCTCAACCGGCGAGCTTAACGAGGATGGAGAAACTGCAAGCGGCACTGATGCGGTTAACCTTATGACCATGCACTCATCCAAGGGCCTTGAGTTTAAGTATGTATTTCTGGTGGGCTTTGAGAAGGATATTCTGCCATCAAGAATGTGTGCATTCTCAGACAAATCACTTGCCGAGGAGAGACGTCTTGCCTACGTAGGTGTAACCCGAGCCAAGACCGCCTTGTATATAAGCTACTCTCAGAATAGAAGTCTGTTTGGTAAGTATGAGGCAACCGGTGCAAGTTCATTTTTAAGAGAGCTGGTTCGTGAGTACAAGGGTAAGCACGATGTGCCTCTAACCATCGAATCAATCAGCTCTGCCTCATATTATTAAGGTTGAAGAAAACTTTCTGCTACTCGTGTATTTCGAGTGGCAGATTGTCAGGATCACGGAAAAAAGTCATTTTCTTGTGGGTAAAGGTATCTTCTCTTACTGGCTCAGTTTCAATTCCCAGCCGGTTTAATTCCTTTACTGTCTCATCTACACTCTCAACTCTGAA
>JAGDBH010000028.1 GCA_017959135.1 Succinivibrio sp.
AGAGTACCCATGATTAGAGACCAGCCGTCAACCAGAACAAACAGCATCAGCTTAAAAGGCAGAGACACAATCATAGGCGACAGCATCATCATACCCATAGCCATAAGAATGGATGCAACAACCAGATCAATAATCAGAAATGGCAGGAACAGCATAAAGCCAATCTGGAAGGCTGTCTTAAGCTCACTGATGATAAATGCAGGAATTACTACTCTCATTGGTACATCATCAAGTTTGTCAATTTTTACATTGGCGTACTCTGAGAATGCATTCAGATCAGTCAGTCTGGTCTGAGTTATCATGAATTTGTGAAGAGGCTTCTGGGCAAGAGAGAAGGCTTCCCTGGCCTCAATCTTCTCTTCCATGTAAGGCTCGATGGCAGTGGTATACATATCATCAAAAACAGGAGTCATCACAAACACTGTCATAAATAGAGCAATACCGACAACAACCTGATTCGAAGGTGCAGCCTGCAGACCGATTGCCTGACGAAGAATACTAATTACGATTACAATTCGGGTAAAAGATGTCATCATCACCAGAATAGATGGGATAAAGGATAAAAGTCCCATCAGAATTACAACCTGCAGACTTAAAGCATAATCTGAGGTGCCATCTGGATTGATTTTGACAGTAAAGGCGTTGATATCAAGATTGCCTGCAGCAGAGGCAGTAGGAACAAAAAATAGAACAGCTGCACTTACAATTGCAATACAGAGACTGACTGCAAATGTCTTCTTAAGGGAAGCAAGAGTTTTGAGTAAAGCCTTGGTATTTCCCATCATCTCATGATTATTCGCCTTTTGTAAAATCATTCTCTTTCACGCTCTTTTGTGTCTGTTCATCAGTGCCAGACATTATTCTTTCAAATTCGAGTTTTACATCATCAACATCTGTAAGGTAGGTAATCTGATTCTGGGTAACACCAAGCAGAACTTTTTTGCTTCCGGCCTTTACAATGACTACTCTCTGCTTAGGTCCTACATATAACTGATTTTCAATTCCCAGAGTACCCTTGTTGACCTTAACAAAGCGTGTCTTTTTTAGAAGATATGCCAGAGCAACAATCAAAGACAGGATAACAAAGGTAGACAATACCCATGAAAAAATAGAGGCTGTGTCCAATACTGGACCACCAGCCTTATCCTCTGCAGCAAGAACATCTGTTACTGCAAAAATACTAAAAGCGCATATTATACGTCTAATCATACATTCTTTACTGTAACTTCTTAATACGCTCAACCTGACTGATAACATCAGTTAAACGGATACCAAACTTATCGTTAACTACAACAACTTCTCCGTGAGCAATCAGTGTACCGTTTACCAGCACATCAAGTGGCTCGCCAGCCATACGCTCAAGCTCGATAACAGAGCCCTGATTGAGCTGTAGAAGATTTCTGATGGATATCTTTGCGTGACCAACTTCCATGGTAATAGTAACAGGAATATCTAAAATAGAATCCAGCTTCTTACGCTCTTCTGCAGTAAGAGGAGCTTTACCAGGAGCACCATTCTCTTCTTCAAATTCTTCGACAGGAGGTGCAACAGGCTCTTCGCTACCACCTTCCTGAGCACCTAGAGCAGCAGCCCACTCGTCGGCTAATTTCTGATCTTCGGACATACATCACCTTCTAATCGTCATCAAAATCTTCAATCTCATCATCATCAGCAATATTAACTCCATTACCTTTAATAAAGCTGAAGTCATTCTTAGCACTCTTAGGTCTTTCCAATACCTCAGAGATTCTGATGGCCATCTTGTCTTTTGACTGTCCAAGCTTAGCATGATAGCTTGGCAGATCCTCTACATATACTAACAGATTATCAGGTATATCAACGTTTAAAACATCTCCAACCTTAAAATCCATCACATCTCGCAATGAAACCAGAGTATCAAGAAGCTTTACCTTCATATCAACGCTGACATCCATTACTTCTTCACGCAGAGCTTTATTCCATCTTACATCAGTATCGCCCTTGTCAGACTGAACACCAGCATCCAGAAGCTCTCTGATTGGTTCGATCATTGAGTACGGGAAGCAGATGTGAAGATCACCGCCACCGCCGTCAAGATCAACATGGAACTGATTTACTACCAGCACCTCGGATGGAGAAACAATGTTCGCCATCGAAGGGTTAACTTCAGAATCCAGATATTCAAACTCAACATCCATTACAGGAGACCAAGCTTCCTTGTAATCTGCGAATACCATCTTCAGAAGTTTCTGAGTAATTCTTCTTTCTGTTGGAGTAAATTCACGACCCTCAATCTTGGTTCTGAATCTACCCTCGCCACCGAAAAAGTTTTCTACCAGAATAAATACCAGTCGAGCTTCCAGTGTAATAAGAGCTGTACCCTTCAGAGGACGGAAACGAACCATGTTCAAAGAGGTAGGCACGAACAGAGTCTGGGTGTATTCACCAAACTTCATCATATTCACGCCAGTCCAGGTAACTTCGGCACTGTGACGCATCATGTTGAAAAGACTGATACGCATGTGACGGGCAAAACGTTCGTCAACCAGCTCCAATGTTGGCATACGACCACGAACAATACGTTCCTGTGAGCCAAAATCAAAGCTCTTGACGCCCGTAGTTTCCTGGGGCTTTTCCTCTTCTACATCATCCGCTCCGTGTAACAGAGCATCGATTTCGTCCTGAGTTAAAAACTCGGTCACGTTATAAGCTCCTTACTGAAGAACAAAGCTGGTAAACAGGATCTGGTCTACGACCGGAGTCTTGTTAAGCTCAGACATCTTTGCTCTTACAGCATCCAGTAGTTCACGCTTTAATCTCTGTCTTCCTGAAGGAAGCAGTAAAGCTTCATATGACTGGGCTGAAAGTCTCTCGAAAATAACACTGTTCATTAGTGTCAGATGCTTCTTGGCCAGAGCTTCGTTTTCCTCGCCAATAACAACCAGCACCACCTGAACCTGTCCGGTATGAATTCTTCTGTCGCTCTTGATAGAGAACGTGAAAGTCTGATCGAAAGGAACATAGATATCGCGCTGAAGCAACATCTTTTCCTTTTCCTCAGCAGCCTTCTGTGCGGCAATTTCCTCAGGGGTTGGCCCAGGAGGTTCAAAAGGAGGGAGATGCATGAAATATGCAGCACCGAAATAACCGCCTGCACCGATAATAAGTAGCAGAAGAATAGCTATGATTAAGAAAATTTTACCTTTCTTTTTAGGAGCGTCATCTGCATCTGCTACATCAACATCATCTTTTTCTTTAGCCATAATTCTCTCCTTTTTTTTTATATTATGGCACACAGATAAAAATATTCATTTAGTTATCATATATTTCTATGCAAAATAGCTTACTGTGTTGCTATTTTGTGAGATATCTAAATTTTCATTATTCTCTTCATGATGGTTTTCTGACACCTCGACATTAATTTTACCTCCTGCAAAGAGTGTGCCGTTATCAGATTGATTTTCTTCATTTTCTTTTTTCTGCTGCTGATTGTGTCCGGAATTCTCAGCAAATTCATCTGAAGATTGGCCTTCAAATGCGCTTTCTTCGTTATATTCAGACAATTCAGTTCTTGCAAAAATACTATTGGATTCAAGAAGATTCTTCAGTACATCAATACCGCTTTCAAGCATTGCACGTGTTCCAGAATGAGAAGCACTGATGGAAATCTTGGAAATTTCCTCTGCAGAGGTTGCATCAATGACAATTCTCATCTTGCCTAAACCTTCTGGATTCAATGTCAGATCTAGAGATTTCAGATTACGGGATGACATCTCCATTACCTTCATTGCCAAAGCTCTGGCATTTTCCTTGAGATCTGACGACATATTCAGTAAATCAAGCTTTGAGCCTTCAAATGCCGACATGCCAAAATCTCCACCAGCCTTCATTGCAGATGCCAGTGAGCCATATCCGTTTGAATTTGACTGAGAGAACATTGAGGATCTGCCCTGCTCTGAGAAGGAGCCTGACATAAAGCCCTCAGGATTCAGATTTATGCTGCTCTCTGTAAGATTGCGTGGATTGATGGCAAAGGCATCAACTCTTGCTGAAGGCATTTCGCCCTTAACCTCGGATTCCATGGAGGCAGAATTCACAACCTTCTGAAGCAGTGCTACAGATTTTTCAAGTGAACTCTGAAGACTATCCTTCTTACTGTCAATAATTGAATTTATCTTAGTCTTTACATC
>JAGDBH010000029.1 GCA_017959135.1 Succinivibrio sp.
GTCCTAATTCAGCTTGTAATAAAGCAATTTGTTCTTCAACATCAGATGGTAAACCTTCCCCAAATATAGTTCCATCATCAGAACCAGCATTTATTGAAGCAATTGTTTTACCTAAATTTCCAACAGTCGATTCACCACCAAAAGAAGTAGTAAGCATTTCAATATCTTCTTGTTTAGGAGTAATTCGTTTTCTAACAATATCATCAGTTAAACTTTGAATCGCTTTTTCCAATTGTTTAACTTGACCCATAAGCATTTCTCTTTTTGGATTAAGGTTATCAGCATTTATATCCCAGTCCTGTAGCTTATATTGGTCATACAACTTGTCGATTGTTGATGTTGATCTCATGATATTATATTTAGTCTTTTGTGAGTCTGCTACTAATTATTAAATAAAGCTTTTATAATTTGTCACATCTATATATTTATAGAGTGAGTTAACTATATGGCGCAGTATAAATTATAAAAACCTTAAATATGTTTTATAAGGAGAAAAAAGAATGATTAGAAAATCACTCACAGAATCAACAGAAAAGACTGAAAAGCCTCTTAATGATTTCAAAGTTGTATGGGAAAACTTCAAAAAATACAAGGAAGCTACCCTCGGTGAAGCAGCTACTTACAGAGATGCTTGTAAACTTCGTGAAGCTGTAAAAGCAGCTAATGAAAAAGGAATCTTCCTTAAGGAAGCTGAAATCCCTACTTCAGAAAAGCCACACATTCAAGAAAATGCTGAAGAGCCAAAGACTGAAGAAACAAAAGTTCAGGAATCAACAGAAACTCCTGAAACAACAGCTACAAAGGTAGAAGAGTCTACTGAACCTGTAAAAGAATCAACAACTGAAAAAGTAGAAGAGTCTACTGAAAAGGTTGAAGAATCTACTGAAAAAGTTCAGGAAGCAGAAGTTCCTGGTGCTACTCCAGCAGCTGCCCCAGTTGATCCTACTGCTGCTCCTGCTCCAGATGCAGCTCCAGCAGCAGCTCCAACTGTATCTCCAGATGTTCAACAGCAGATTTCGGCTCTTCAGGCAGCTTTGGATGCTCTTAAAGCTTCTGCAGGTATTGAAGTTAATGAATTCGGTTCGGCTCCAGCTTCTGATGTTGGTGCAGTTACAGGTCAGAACCCAGAAGGTGTTGCAGACGCAGCAGCTCAACCAGTAATGGAAGCATTTGATGCTATCCGCGCTAGTGGAGAAAAGATTGACGAAGCAACATTCAAGAATGTTATGGCTGAAAAAGGTGCAGCTCTTATTGAAAAATATGGCGACCGCGAAAATCGCATTGCTTACCGTGCTGCTAAGTTGGATGTTATGAATGAGCACTATAAGGGAGACCTTGGAAAAGCTTATCTTACACATCTTGGTGTTCTTCAGGAATCAAAAGATGATTGGGATCATATCCCATCTGAAGAAGAGCTCGCTAAAGGTTATGCTTCTGGTCCAGCAGCTAAAGAAATTAAGCCTGCTAAAACTTGGCCTACAAAAGATATTCCTGCTTCTGAAACAAAAGGTTTGAAAGAATCTGAGGAAAAGAAAGAGGAAGAAGCTAAAGAAGAGCCTAAGAAAGAAGAAAAAGCAGAAGAAGCTAAGACTGAAGAAAAGAAAGTAGAAGAATCTGTAGAAACAAAAACAGAAACTCCTGCAAAGATTTCTGAGTCTGAAGTAACAAACCGCTATGTTGAGAGCTACTTTGCTCCAAAATTGGACTTCAAGAGCTTGAAAGAGTCTCTGAAGACAGGATTGCTTGGCTAATTAAGAGGAGAAAATATAGATTATGAGATCATTACGTGAAGATGCAATTAGAATGTTTGACGACTCTTATGAAGACAATGCAACATTCAATTCTATTTATGGTGATGCAGGAGTTCCTGATGATGGAGTTACTGGTGCTGATATTGAAACACCAGCTGTTCCAACAGAAGAACCTGCTTTAGTTGCAGATGTAGCAGCTGCAGAACCTCTCACACTTACAGGTGAACAGTTTTCAGCTATGAATGCAGCAATTGCTACAATCCAGGGAATCCTTGGAAGTTCAGCTATCGAAACTCCAGCTGTAGGAGATACACCTGTTGCTGAAGATGATGCTGCTCTTACTGCAGAAGACCCAGCTCTTTAATTAGAGTTTAAGGTTTAATAAAGGTGGTCGGAAGGCCACCTTTTATTTTTTAAATTGTACTAATTATTATGTTAATATAAATTATAAAGAGTGATACTCTTAGTCCGGAATATTGAGATCATTCTAAAACATTTATTTAACAATTGCTATAATAGAGACTTTAAGCAATACCTTTTTAAGGATTAGCTTGATTTACTCGAGGAGGAAAAATTATGGCAGGAAAATATTCTATCTATAGTAATGTAAACGGAAACGTTACACGCAAATCTGGTGAGTTTAATGATGATGTATCTTTTGATGATATCGTAAACTCAATGTTCACTTCAACTTTCAATGATTTCTTTCACACTCCACTTCTAGAAAATTATATGCAGAAATCACCTGCAAGATTTCTTAAGAATGAGTCAAATGTTGCATTCCCACCACATTCAAAGTTTATTAAACCAGAAGAAGATAAAACTCTTCATTATGAAGTAGGCCTTTGTGGAATTTCAAAAAAGGATGTAAAAGTTGATATTGATGATGATAGAATCATTATCAGAGTAAAGAAAGATGTTGACGAGAACGGAAGAGTTTACTCTTATAAGGGATTGAAACTTCCTACAGATGAAACTCTTGAGCTTAGATTTGATCCTAAACTTTATGATGTAAATACAACTAAAATCAAGTTGGAAGATGGTCTTCTTGAAATCTCCATGGAGCCTCGTGAGGAACTAAAACCAATTCGAAAATCTCTTTTTGGAGAACTTCAGATAGAAGACAGTTCGCCAGAATCAAGTGAAGATGAAGAAAAGTAATCTCAAGCTTGATTAAATAAAAAAGGAGCAGCTTTGCTGCTCCTTTATTTTTTATTGACAATTATTAGTTATTATCAACTCCAACCCATCTAAGGTTACAGATTGTATCTGTATCGAATGTGAACTGGTTCTGATCAATTGTCTTAAATACAAGATTCAAACCAATATAAGATGGTGTAAATGCTACAGAAGCCTTAATTCCACCTTCAACTCCACCAGGCTGAGTTACTGTTGGGTCTGGTGCTAATACCCAAACTCCTGAACCATCAGCATTCATTCTCTTTTCAGTAATTACCCAGTAATAATCAGCTACTTCAGATGCTCTTAAAATGATACGTCCTTCATAGTTTGAATAACCATCTGTATCAATTTCCCATGTCCATCCACGAGAAACGTCCATATAACGTCCATTTCTGATGATTGGCTGGAACTCATACTTAGCATAGTATGTTACTAATGTTGAGTATGGGTCATAAACATCAATTGTAGAAATCTTGTCTGCTGAAATTAAAGTTCCACCATTGTCTGGGTCACCTTTATACCAACCTACAAACTTCCAACCGAATGGCTCATAAGCCGAGAAAATTACATCTGTACCATTGTTTACAGTTGCATGTTCTGGTGTAGCATAAGCTCCAGAGTCAACTGCTCCAGCTGGTGTAATAACTGTTGAGAAACCAACCATATGTACTGGAACTGAAACAGCTACAGAACCTTTAACATATTTAATCATAGTTGGCTCTAATGATTCTTGTCCAAATACACCTGGCATTGTAAGAATCTTTGCTGCCTCTTTCATTGAGTTTGCAACAACAGAAACTGGATAGTCTCCTTCTGATGTTGAAAAATATCCTGTATACTGATTTAAGGTTCTAACTTCCTGTCCGCGTGGGCGGCGAATCATACTTGCATGTAAATCATGTAATGTGATATCTGCCTGTCCATCTCCATTAACATCTAATCCTGCTGGATTATATTGTCCTGGAACAAAAGAAATAGGATTATTCATGTATTGTCCTCCATTAAAATACTTAGTGGGTAGATTTAAAAAAGAAAATCGCTTATTGTAAAAAACTAAATAAGTGATTTTCTTATTGTAAAAAACCTAATTGTTAGTCAACAATCTCAAAATTATACTCAGAAATATGTTTAATATCATAAGATCTA
>JAGDBH010000261.1 GCA_017959135.1 Succinivibrio sp.
ACGGCGTATATGCCCGCGAAGCAATCCTTTCACTAGTTCTGAACAAGGAGATTTAAAATGTCAGAAGCTCACGTAGAAAACAATAAATCAAAACTCCTTGTAGAGGCAATTGCAAACGGAACAGTAATCGATCATATTGCTCCTGGTCAGGCAATCAACATTATTCGTATGTTTAAGTTCCTAGGCAAGGATAACCAGCTTACTGTAGGTTTTAATCTTCGTTCAGGAGATCTTGGAAAGAAAGACATCATCAAGATTTCAGACGTAGTATTTTCACCTGCACAGACTGAGCAGATTGCTGTACTTGCTCCTAATGCAACCATCAATCAGATTGAAGATTACAAGGTTGTAGACAAGTATAAGTTAAGATTACCAGCTGAAACCGTAGGTGTATTCAAGTGCCCTAATAGCAACTGCATCACAAACGAAGAGAAAGATGCAAATGCTCGCTTTAAAATTTCTACAGAAGGCAATCAGGTTCTTATGAAATGCCGTTACTGTGAAAGAGTATTCACAAGAGAAGTGGTTTTAGAATTCAATGGACTTGGTGATTAGTTTTTAATCATACAAGAATAGAAAATATTATTTTTTCCCAGACATTACTCATAGCACGATGTCTGGGATTTTTTTACTTTTTAAGAATGTTAAGAGATTCGGATGATCCTGATTCATCATCTGTTTTAGATAAATATTCAATAAAACTCTCTTCAGGTAATGGCTTGGCAAATAAGAACCCCTGCAGAAATTCTATTCCACATTCCCTTAAGAACTCAGCCTGACTCTCTGTCTCAACACCTTCTGCGACAACAGTACAGCCAATTGAATGAATCATGTTGATAATGGAAAGAAGAACAGTCATTGTCTTTCGATTCTTTTCATCAAAAGCCTGCCAGATCATGGACTTGTCAATTTTGACTAAATCGTAGTTAATGGATGACATATTCGAAAAGTTTGAATATCCGGTACCGAAATCATCCATAGAAAATTTGTAGCCCATTTTCTTGAGTTTCTCAATGTTAGAAGCAATTACAGCATTACCAGAATGAACAGCAATGGTCTCAGTTATTTCAAAATTAATAAACTTCGTAGAAATATCATAATTCTTTACTGACTGATGCAGACGATAAGGTAAAGATGGATCCTGCATCTGAAAGCCGGATAGATTAACTCCAACACCAAGGAAAGATTGCTTATCAAGATTGTATTTTCTAACAAAGCTGCAGACTTTGTTCATTACTCTATCGCCAAGCTGAGATATGAGGCCCTTTTTCTCAGCAATAGGAATGAATACTTCAGGAGAAATATAGCCTAATGTATCTTTATCCTTCAATCTGACCAATGCTTCAAAATAAACACATTTATGAGTTATGGAGTTTACAATTGGCTGGTAGTAAACTTCAAAGCCATCCTCATCCACAGCCTTCTGCAGGAGACTTTCAATGGCTGCAATATAGTTTCTTTTTTCAGCAGTTGATTTATCAATTATCTGGATAGAAGAACCTGATTTAGACTCTACCCCGTTCTTACAGAAGGCAAGAAGTGAAAAAAGACCTTCCGAAGAGGAAACAATCGCAGGACATTCAACTGAACATACAGAAAAAGACGGTGCCACCATATAATCATGCAGAAACAGAGTTCTGTCAGATAATTTATAGCTTCCATAAAGATTGTTAAGTTCTTCTTCAGAGTTGATAATAAAACCAAAACTATACTCTAATGTTCTGAAAATATTATGACTCTTAAACTCTGGAATGGTCTGAATTGCCTTCTCCAGACATTCCATGCAGGCCTTCTGTCCGTATGAAGATCTGATTGCTTCGACATTCTGTAAAGAAAAATTAATCACCCAGAAATGTCTTCTTAATTTTAAAAATTCCTGAACGGTGAATTCAAAGGCATATCTGGAAAACGCTGAAGAAATATCCTTGTCTGTGTGATCTTTTGGGTTTTCAAAAATAAGGAAGTAAAAAAGAACTGCAACACATGATGATGCAGAAGACAGGTGCATATAAGGACAGAGAAACTGAACCAGAGCAGTTACCAGCCAAATAGATAAAAATAGAATAAATTCATAATGATATAGTTTTTCCTTGAAATGGTCTGACTTCAAAAGCAGGAAAACTATCATAAGGAAATAGCAAGGAAAAGCTACATAACTGCTTAGAGTAATTAAGCCATAGGCATAAGCCGCATTCGGCTCACAGTAATAATTGATGTCTCCCAGAAGCACCATTAAAAAAGAAAGGCCAAGAGGAAGAATTCTTAATACAAACTGAAGAGTTGTGTAGTTTTTTACTGATCTGGTTCTAAGATCAATATACATGTATATCATCCAGATATTAATATTAACAGTTACATAGAACAGCTGATGGACAAGTTTGGCGCTTAAGATCGTAAAGTACTCTGGATTGTAATAGGAAAAAATACATAAAGATTTAAACAGAATGCTGGTGACTGAAAGGAAAATCAGAACCTCAAACATCTTTGTGGTGAGCAGATTCAATCTACGATAGCGATAAAACTCCATCACCACACTGAAGATGATACCTAGTGAAGCAATCTGCAAACCATAAGACATGTTTAACACATCCTCTTGAATTCAACAG
>JAGDBH010000030.1 GCA_017959135.1 Succinivibrio sp.
AATCCTTATACAGCTCCCTTATATGAGGTACATCTGAGTTTGACTGCAGGAATTTGATTCCCCTCTTATGCAGCTGTACACAGAACTCGTACAGTCTCAAATGCTCATCCTGTTTAAATGATTCTGACTGATACTGAGTGAAATTTGCAGTCTTAGATATTGGGAAATAAGGAGGGTCCAGATATACAAAAGCATCATCAGGAATAATATCAAGCAATGACTGATAATCCTGATTGAGAATGCTGATGTTCTTCTGATTTAGGAA
Source organism: Succinivibrio sp. (assembly GCA_017959135.1). Classification (GTDB taxonomy): domain Bacteria; phylum Pseudomonadota; class Gammaproteobacteria; order Enterobacterales; family Succinivibrionaceae; genus Succinivibrio. The sequence continues at coordinate 266 of JAGDBH010000030.1, forward strand.
AGAAGAACAGGCCTCCAGGGTTGGAGTATCACAGATAGTAGGATTCTTGTAATTTCCAAAAGGAGTATTAAAGAAGTTTTTCTTAGAGACTCTATAAAGACCGTTATAGCAGGTTTTCATAAGGAAAATGAAACGTGCGGCCCTCTCCACAGCGGATCTCTTATCAAAATCAGGATCTCTATCCCAGGATCTGATTTCATCAAATAGTTTCCTGTCATAGATCAGAGTTGAAAGATAAAACTCCAGTTCACCAAGATTAGATTTGATTACATTGTATGCATTGATAAGCTCGGAGTTTGAATCATTGATAATTGCCCTATCAAAATTCAGCGCCATAAGAACTGCACCTGAACCGACAAATGGTTCAACATAGGTTGAAATATGCTCAGGAATGTACTGTAACAGACTAGGAATACTTGTTGTTTTTCCTCCTACCCATTTTACGAATGGTTTTAGGTTTGGAAAATTGTTTGGGCTATGCATGTTAGAAAAACTCCTTAAATCTCCCCTATTTTACAGAATTCTTCGCTCATTTTTCTTCTGTGATACGTTATTGCTCAGATTTTTAACAAAAAAAATGGAGGAACAAAATCCTCCATAATTCAATAACTACAAAGATTGAGGAAAATCAGGAAACCTTAGCGGAGGTAGGATTGTACAGACCAACCTTCTCTCTTTTCTTACCAGCAACACTTTCTTCACTCAGAGTTACATACTTAACTCCCTGTCTGTCATGATAAGCATAGGCAAGGTGCAGCATGCCATCTGAAGACTGCATTACAAATGGATATTCATACTGCTTGTTATTGGTACGATTCTCTTCACCAACATATCCCTGTCCTAATTCAACATTTCTAATCATAGGGAAGGTTTTTCCTCCATCCTCTGACAGAGCAATTGCAACAGGGCAGCGAAGTCCTGGCCATGCAGCTTTACCCTTTACAGGATTAGGAGCGCAGGTTGGATTGTAGGCAATTGCAATACGTCCACTCTTAAGCTTGATTGCACTGATACTTGAATTATTGTTTGGCAATGGAGTAGGAACAGGAACACTCCAGGTATCACCATTGTCTAACGATTCACTTCTGTAGATGAAGTCAGCTTCTCTACTGCGCATGAAAGCAACCAGATGAGATTCTTCAAGCTCAACAACGTTAGCATGAACTCGGCCAGAGCTCTGAGGCATATCAACCTGTCTCCAGGTTTTACCCTGATCATCAGAGATCTGGAATGCGGTAGGATCACCTGAAAGACCATCGGGAGAGTCTGTGCACAGCCAGTTTGAGAAGATCCAGCGACCGTTCTTTAAAACCTGAATAGGCTGACGGCAGAAAGTTCCTTCACGTGCAAACATGGTTTCGTACTTACTCCAGGTCTTACCACCATCTGTTGATTTCTGGCAGCGAACCTGAGAAGTATACTGCATGTTATCCTTACCTTCGGTTCTAGCCTTCTGTGCAGTGTACATACACCATACAGCATTATCAGGACCGTAGAATAATGAAGGATTCTGCTCACTGCGCTCAGGATCAGATGAAACCTGAACCGGCTCAGACCACTTGGTATCCCCGTGCTTTAAAGAAGCACAGACGATACTTACATCAGGGCTACCTTCAAAAGAACCTGCAAACCAGCAGCATAATAAATCCTTGTTAGGCAGCTCTAAAATAGCAGGAGAGTGGGCAGTACGATATGGGCCAGGAGGAAGCAGAGCTTCAACTGTATTCATCCCCTCATTCTCGTACATGGTGCCATCATTTGTAAGACCAGGTAATTTCTTATAATTCATTTTATTCTCACATTACTGGTAGTTTCATTACTACTTTTAAATAATCGTTCTGAGATTCAAGATGCTTGCAGGCTTTGTGTGCATCATGAGGGAAGGCTGCCCATGACATACCTTCCTCAATTCTGAAGGTATGGGAAACAGGACCTTTGAACATTTCACGATCTTTTTCCTCAGAGTAAGGAACACTCTGAGTCAGACAGGAAATATCTTCCCAGACGACAACCTCTGAGCCAGACAGAATAATCTGAACATCAATGTATTTGCGGTGAGCTTCATACTCTCCACTATCCACAGGGGAAGTACTCCCCTGCTGAATCATGAAGAACCCACCTTCAAACTCATAACGTCCGACTTTTTTGTCAGTCAAAGCATTCAGAGCAGCTAAGCCAGCCTTCAGATTAGGAAGCATGCTATGATACTTCATCAGATTTTCAGTTCTATCTATAATCATGCCATCACCTTTGTATTAACAACATGTCCTGCCTGATGACGATTCATTACAAGAACGAATGTACCTAGGGCTACAGCAGCAATTGAGGTGGTTATATCAGGGCTGATAAAGCCTAGAGCTACGATAAAGGACAGAGCTCTTAACCAGACCGGCATAGTAGTCTTGTAGTAACCTGCAACAGTTAAAGCTAAGAAGTAGGTACCAATTAGCAGCTGAACTGCGCCGATAACAATCTCGATGATTGTGCCTTCCAGAAGAATTGCTGGGTTGTATACGAACACGAATGGAACCATGAAGCCAACCAGAGCAAACAGCATACCGTTGATACCGGTCTTCATAGCATCCGCACCAGCGATACCTGCTGCAGTATAGGAAGCTACACATACAGGAGGAGTAATCTGAGCCATGATGCCGTAGTAGAACACGAACATGTTAGCGCATAGAGCATCAACACCTAATGCACGGATAATTGGAACGAACAGGATTACACCAACCAGGTATGCGGCAACTGTTGGAAGAGCCATACCTAACAGCATGCATCCTACCATTGCAACTAACAGAGCTAAGAACAGGTAGTTGGTACCTAATGAGCCGATTAGTGAAGATAAGTTGGTTGCAAGAGAAGTCTGACCGGTTACAACATTGATGATGATACCGCAGGCTGCTGTTGGGATTGCAATTTCAGCAGACTGTTTTGCACCACGTAGACAGCAGTTCCATAAAGACTTCAGGTCAGCAAAGTTCTTTCTATCATTTACAAAGTAGCTGATTACGTTACAAATCAGAACTGAAATGATACCAACCATACCTGCACGCATCAGAGATGAACCTGAGATAATCCATACAACCAGAAGGATAACAGGTGTCAACAGATACAGACGAGGAAGAATAGGCTGTTCAATTACAATCTTGGCATCAGCTGCACTTGATCTTACAGAACGCTTCTTAGCAATGTAGGTAACAAGTACGAATACACCGAAGTAGTATGCAAATGCAGGGATGATGGCGGCACAGGCAACGCTGAAATAGCTTACGCCCAACATCTCAGCCATAATAAAGGCACCAACACCCATGATAGGAGGCATGATCTGACCACCGGTTGAAGCAACAGCCTCAATAGCACCAGCTTCCTGAGGAGCATAACCGATTCTCTTCATCATAGGAATGGTCATAACACCGGTTGTTGATACGTTTGCTACAGCAGAACCAGAAACCATACCCATCATACCGGATGATAGAACAGCTGCTTTTGCAGGACCGCCAGCTGAGCCGTTTGAGAACTTCATACCGATATCAATCAGTAGCTGACCGCCACCGCAGGTACTGAAGAATACACCGAATACAATGAAATAGAACAGTGCTGATGCAGAAGTATATAAAGGAGTACCGAATACACCTGCCTCACCCATGGTCATACCGGTTGTGAACTGATCAAGCATCTGCTCAAAACCAACTGACTTGGTATAGAACACACCTGGTAAATATGGAGACAGCCATGCAAAGGCGATGAATGCAAGGATGAAGAAGAACAGGATTAGACCTAATGAACGTCTTACAGCCTCAAGTAACAGCAGAATGGTTATTACCATGATCTGCTTGTCAATTAACTCAACATCATCAATGAATGGTGTAAAGTCACGTAATCTTTCAAAGTTGGTTACAACATAGTATAGAAGGTAACCGATTGCCGCAAATGAAACAAGATCCAGGATATTAAGGAATGAGTATTTGCTTAGAGTTTTCTCATCGACAGTTGTACCGCTTAGTTCTGCCTTGAGCTTGGTTTTCTTGCGGTAAGTGTAATCAACTGGCATATACAGATAGATTACAGTTAGAGCGAACACTAAATGCAGTGGGCTCTGCAGCATTGGTGTCAGCTGCTTGAATAAAGCCAGATAAATCTGGAAACAGAAGAAAGCTGCGGTAACTACAATAACAGCAGTCTTTCTAATGTCGAATTTTTTTACTTCCTCTGACATGGTAGCCTCGATAACTTCAAAAAATGAGGGGGAGTGCTTCCCCCCTCTTTAAGTTGTCATGTATTAGTTTTATTCAGCCTTATAGCCTTTCTCCTGGTAGTAAGCCTTTGCACCTGGATGTAGATCAACACCGGTAACAGCCTTTGAACCTGCAACCTTTGGATCAAAGTACTTCATTGAAGCTACCTGGTCACCTAAGGCATCAGCGTTCTCACATACAGCTTTTGCTAAATGATAGGCAACAGCCTCATCCATAGTTGAAGATACAAGAACCAACTGCTGAGAACCAACAGTCTTGATCTGCTCTGTCTGGCCTTTCCATGTATTTGGCTCAACAGTTACGTAGTTGTAGCCCATCTCAACAAGCTTCTCTAAGGTTGAATCTGCTAACTGTACGTCTACCATATCGTGAGTCATACATAGCTCGGTGGTATTTGACTGACCAGCACCAATGTGGTCGATGGTCATATCATAGATGTCGTCCTGTAAACCTGACTTGATAGCGTCACCACCGGTCTTCTCTACAACACCGCCCCAGGACTTAACATCCTCAAGCTTAGCGCCTAAAGCTTCGAATAGCTTCTCAGCAGAAAGCTCACCTAAAGTACCGTTCTTCTTGATAACAATCTTTACAGGGTGCTTCTTAGCAACTAACTCTTCAACAGTCTTAATACCAGTCTTATCAACAAACTTCTTTGTAAACATAACATTGATGAAGTCATGACCTAAACCACCAGCGATTGCTGCAATGTTAGGAGTTGGCTTCTTGCCTAAAATACCGTCTTCCTTTGACCACTTTGAAGGTGCAGAGTTTGACATAACGACATCACACTTTGCTGCATTGTTTACAATTAGAGGAGCACCAACTGCACCTGGAGATGTGGTGGTAATAGTGATATTTGATCCTTTTGGTAATTCCTTTAGCATTACAGACTGAATAGCTGTTGCATAGGTATATGCAGCAGTTCCAACTTCCTGTGCAGCAAAGGTCAGGTTAACTGGCTTGTCTAAATCATATGCAGCATTTGCGCTGAAAATAGGTGCAACAGCAATACATGCTGCTAAAGCTAATTTAGAAAAAGAATGTTTCATGGATATAGCTCCTGTATGTTTGTAGTCTTTAAATATGAAACTCTTAATTATTAGGATCATGGAATACACGATCGAACTCTTACAATGCTGAGTATAAAAAAGTAAAAATGATTATAAAAGCTCAAAGATGATTAAACGTGATAAAACGCACTCATTTTTTTTTAATCTTTTGATTTTTTTTAATTATTTATAGATTAAAAGATAAAAAAAATTTTTTGGAGAAAAGAAGGTTTCAATAAAATATATTTAATAACAAATAGATAGTCACAATCAACGGAAATTAGTGGCAATGATTATTTTTATTTAAAATTTATGAAACAGATCTTTTTTATGACAGGGATTTTTGATTATTAATAAAAAATGGCTGAATAATCTTTTGATTATTCAGCCAATTCTGTTAAAAATATCGCATTAAGCAAGAATAAGTTTTATTCCAAGACTTCTAATCTGTTCCGCAACAGCTTCAGGAAGGTTATTATCTGTAATAATCACATCAATATCTCTGATATCTGCAACAGAGAACAGCTGACTCTTTCCGTATTTGCTGCTGTCTGCCAGTAATACAGTGCAGGCGCCCGATTCAATTAAATCATGCTTAAAATTAGCCTTGTCAGAGGTTGGTGCCGTAATGCCATACTTAATATCCCAGGCATTGCAGCTGATAAAAGCATAATCAGGATGTAATCTGCTCAGTATATTTCTAGCTATTTCTCCAATACAGGACTGACTGCTTGAATCCAGTTCTCCTCCGGTAATAACCACAGATACATTCGGATTATCTGAAAGCAGCATACCAATGTTCAGATCTGAGGTAATAACCTTAAGCGGGATGTTATTGAGCTTTCTTGCTAGCTCTATGGTTGTTGTACCAGCATCAAGAATCAGAGAGTTTCCTGAATTTACAAGCTTTACAGCCTCATTTGCAATTCTTAGTTTTGCTTCATGATGCTGTCCAACCTTCTCACTGGTTGTAGGCTGACGAACAGAGTTATTCAGAGTTACAGAACCATGAACTCTATAAACAGTTCCATCATTATTCAATTTGATTAAATCTCGTCGAATTGTTGCGGCTGATGCGCCAGTTACCTTTACC
>JAGDBH010000262.1 GCA_017959135.1 Succinivibrio sp.
ACATAAAGCAGCGTAAACTGCGTTGTTTGCCTGTGAACCTGCATGAGGCTGAACGTTTGCAAACTCGCACTTAAATAGCTTGCATGCTCTATCAATAGCTAACTGCTCAACGATATCAACGTATTCACAACCACCGTAGTAGCGCTTTCCAGGATAACCCTCAGCATACTTGTTGGTTAACTGTGAACCCTGTGCTTCCATTACAACTTTAGAAGCGTAGTTCTCTGATGCAATCAGCTCAATGTGATCTTCCTGACGCTGATTCTCACCGCTCATTGCGGACCAAAGCTCTGGATCGTATTCTGCAATTGATTTAGCTTTGTTAATGAAGCTCATTGGATTTCCTCAGTATTATTTAGTGTTGGTATGCAGCTGAAATATTCATCTGCATAAAATAGAATGCGGTGCTATTTTATCATTTTTTTTGACGGAGCTATCACTTTATTTATTAATGCTCATCTTTAGTTCAATTATCCGTATTCCTTGTTTTTAAGCCGTATTCTATGAGTGTACCGGAGTGATATTCTCTGAAAAATTTTTGGTAATTTTTTGCTGTTTTTTCTCTTTTCCCAGGGCATATACAGATACGGAGGCGAAAAGACAGAGAATAATATCAATGCTCCATAAAAGGTCGTAACTCTGAGTTCTGTCCACAATCAGGCCAGCCACATTTGAGCTTATGAAGCTTCCCAGCTGATGAAATATAAAAGCACATCCAAACAGGATTCCCAGCATCTGTACACCATAACGGTTTCTGATTATTTCTGAGGTTGGACTTACAGTTGCATCACAGGTTAATCCTATAAAGATGGAAAAAATAATCACATTGGATACTGTTTTAGGCATCAGAAAAATAAAGGTTAAGGCAGCCACTGCTCTTAACATGTATACAGTACCTAGAACATTCTTCAGAGAAAATACTCTGTAGCAGAATCCACACAGGACAGCACCTATCATGGTTGAGATTCCTATAAGTGAATAGCTTAAGGTTGCAATGTTATCGGTAATTCCATAGGTAATAAACTGCGAGTACAGATGTGTCTGCAGTATGGACATATGAAAGCCGCAGGTTGCAAAACTTAACAGCATCACAATAAAGGTTCTGTCCTGAAGAGCTTTGAAAAATGAATTTGTATCTAAACTGAACTCTTCGTCTTTTGCTGGAGATATAACCTGTTTACGGTTTGACAGCCACAGACTTACCGGAATGATAATCAGGGTAAGTCCTGATAATGTCATCATGGTTGTCTGAATTCCAAAGTTTGAATTCAGTACATTCATGAAAGGGCAGAGAAACATTGAGCCGACACCTGTTCCTGCGTTAACGAATCCTGAAACTGCAGTAGCTCTTGCAAGGCCCAGGGCTGGTGTTGCTACTGCCATCATCAGACCAAAACAGGTACCGCCGGTTCCCGCATGGAAAAGTATTCCTAAGAATACGGTCAGAGAGGTTACAGAGGTACAGAATGGTGTTGCAAACAGACCTGAGAACATTAAGAGACAGCTTAATGTCAGCATAAATCCGTAAGATTTTTTTAATGCCAGATAGGCAAATAAAGGCTGAACCAGTCCATATACCAGCTGGCCGAGTGCAAGTACAAAGCTTATCTGGCTATACGTCACGCCGCTGTTTAGCATGATTGGATTTAAAAGCAGGGCAAGGTTTGAACGTATGCCTGAACTTACTGCATAGACAAGACAGGCACAGAAAGCGATCATACATATATAGAATAATCTTAGTTTTCTGATACTCATAACCACACCTCAATATTTATCTTTTATGAGGCTAGATTACAGTCTAATTACATATTAGTAAAACAAAATTATCTTATTGATGTATTAGAAAATCTAATAGATGAAATTTAGACAAGGCCGTAAAAAAAATGCTGATTAAAAATCAGCATTTTGAATCATCTTTTCTGATTAAGCCATATCATTAAGGATTTTCTCTAACCGCTGAAGAGTAAATCTGTTCAATCAGACTTAGAGCTCCTTTATATCCCACGTAAGAACGGTTGATTACCACCTCCTCAGTGGTAATGGTTCCAACCTCCAAAAGAACCGCACCTTTTTCCTTGGCAACATCTCTTTCCCAGGAAGAGCCGATGATTAGAGGAGTACCACTTCCAAAGTCTGTATCCTTGATCTGCTGCTCGGCGATATAGCCATCCTCGATAAACTGAACATCCACATCAACCCCCTCAGTTATATTGTGGTATATATCCTTGATGGTGTCCTTGTGGGATTCAGGGGTATTATCTGTAATAATCTGTTTTACCGGAATCAGTCCCATCTGATCTGACAGGAAGCGGGTAAAGGCCAGATTGTAGGCAGAATCTGCAACTACAGCGAACTGGGATGGGAATCCAAACCAGTACTCGGCAAAGAAATCTGCAAAATGATCAAGATAGTAGTAATACTTGTCAGCTTCTTTCTTGATGAATTTTTCGCTCTGAGTATTTGCTATACCTGAAAATTCCACGACCTTTCTGACAAATCTGGTAGTTTCCTCTTCACCGATCGGTATAACCGGAATATGCAGATAAGGCTGATCGAATTTTTCTTCCAGAAGCTTTGCAGTGCTTAGTCCAACCCAAGGTGAGATTACAAGGTTAAAGGCAGCGTTTGGAATATTCAGCCAGTCTTTGACGCCCTGGCTTTCCGGTCCGAAAAGAATATTTACCTCAAAGCCGCTGTTCTGCAGAATTCTAACTATCTCCTCATAGTCACCTCTCCAGAAAGTGTTGAAGTAAGGAATTTCAAAAAAGAGATTTACAAGATTTTTCTGTTTCTCTCCTTTGACGTAATTCTTCTCTACAAACTGCTCGATAATTGAGTTAACAACGACCTCGTGACCGTAGATGTTGTTACCTTTAAAGCCAGGTATTTCTGCATTTACGATTGGAATTCCCTGTTTCTGATAACGGCTGACAACGGACTGTACGTCATCACCAACCAGGGCAGGAGAACAGCCTGTCAGCACCACGTAAAGATCACCATTCATGATCTTTACAGCTCCGCTTATGGCTTTATCGAGTTTTGCTGCACCTCCAAACACAATCTCTTTTTCACCGGAGTTTGTTCCTGGAATATCACCGCCACCGATTCCGACTGATCCCTGAAAACCATTACAGAATGACATTGTGAAATACTGCTGATCAACACATCCTGGTCCGCAGTTGATAATAGGTACTGCATTCTTGATGGCAGAAACTGTATAGGCAGCACCTAGTGAGCATGCATAATGAGGATGAGTGATTGATGTGTTCTTCTTTTTTTTCTTAGCTGTAGTCATTTTGTTTTATCTCTGGTCTATTTCGATTAGTTCAGGATCTCTTGCGAGGATGAAAGGATCGTTCTGTGCCAGCCACCAGTCAGAATATGGCAGTTTTACATGTCTTTTCAGAACCTGATTGAATTTCTTTCTGGCAAGAATATCCAAAATTGCCTTACCGGTTCTGATGATTCCATCGTATCCAACTGGGAAATGCTCATCACCCATAGCGAAGGAAGGAATTCCCATACGGGCTGCATTAGGGGCCAGACCATTGTGACGGACAATAATGAAATCAGTATCAACGTTTCTCAGAATCACCGGTAGCTGGAATGGCTGAGTCTTACTTACAGAGTAGTTTGGAATGTCTCCGTAGTTTTCAACCAGAGTCTTTAAGGTATCCTGATTTTCCTTGCCTCCGTCATAAACAGGATCATGATGGAATACAACTGAACCATTAACCTCAATTCCCAGTTCTCTTAAAACTGAAATCAGACCGTGAGCATAGGCAGAACCTGTAATAACAAAGCCTTTTACGCCTTTGAGCTTGGCCTTTAAAGCTTCAATTTCGTCGTGAACTCTCTCATGCTCACTCTGGATGTACTTTTCTGTCTCCTCAACCTTGTCTACTACTTTTGCTATAGCTCTTAACCATTCGTCGGTACCTTTAATTCCGTATGGCTGTGGCGCATCGATCTGAGGTACACCAAACTGCTGTTCAAGACCGGTGGCAAGATAGGAACCAAGGGTATGGCAGAAGGTTGTTGTTGCTACAGCCTCTGAGGTTTGGGCAAGCTCGTCAAAGCTTGCAATATCCATAATGTAGTTAACACGAAGCCCCAGTGGTTTGAGCATATCGGTAAAATAGTCAGTACCCCAGAGTGCAACAATATTGATAAGATCCTTCTGTTTTTTAGGATTCCTGTTGGTTATCTGTCTTAAAACTCCGTGCTGGGCAATATCAAATCCGGTACTCCAGTGTTTGGAGCGGAAGCCTTCACAGTGAAGCGGAATTACAGGAATACCAAGCTCTTCCTCCATTTCATCCGCTACACTGGTGATGTCTTCACCGATGATAGCAGTGGAACATGACATCGACAGAAAGATTGCTTTTGGATGGTATCTGTCATATGTTTCCT
>JAGDBH010000263.1 GCA_017959135.1 Succinivibrio sp.
AATAAAACTCTTGAGGTTGCTCATTACGGATTTTCCCCAAACAGAGAGAAAGCAGTTATAACTGAACGAGAGTTCAACAGTAATGATGCAAACTATGAAAAAGGAAACAAAATCCACCTCAATACCATTGACAGTTACAACATGTGTCTTGGTATTACATGGGGAGGAGTACAGGCAGATAATATCCATCTTTACCTTAATGATATTATGAATGGAACTCTAGATGCTGCACAGCCAGGTGCCCCTCTACACTCCACAGACAGTGAAGGAAAGACTGTTGAAACCGCTGACAAGAAACTATCCAAAGAAAGACTTGAGGCATGGAAGGATCATCTTCAGGAAAATGCATCAAAGCTGGATATTATTGGCAAGCTGTCTAAGTATATGACTTCCAACAAGAAGGTTGGCGATATTCAGAAAAAGAGTTGTTGGGAATACGAATTTGCAAAAAATCCAGATAAGGCTTTAAAGAAGTTTATTCAGAAAAATATACCTCTATCAGACAAGCCTACTAAAGGCGATTTAAAGAGACTTACTAATCTCTTCAAGGAGTACATTAGAGTTTACAATCAGGCTGACGGTGAGGAAAGAACCAAGAATCTTGAAAAGTTCATGATAGATAATTTCCGTCAGGGAAATGCAGTAAGAGGCATGGACGGCGATCTCTATTACCCTCATGACATACAGCGTGGCTGTGGCACTGATGAAGATGAGTCACCAGTTTCAAAACTTGAAGATCTGTTTAATGACGTTTTAAGAACAGCATTCTTCCGCCAGACCAGTAAAATGGGACTTGATTTCTTTAGAAAGAGAAATGTTCCTATTCTGTTCCAGTGGGCAGACTACAGAGGTGTATCTCTTGATAAAACCAAGTTCGGCAATGGAATTGGCAATATCCAGAATAAATGGTGGCTGGGTAATCCAAGCAAATTCGCCGATGGACAGAAAGGCGAAAGTATTACCTATTCAGAGGCTCGTCATCTGAAGAAGATAGCCAAGGCAGAACAAGCCGGAGAGATCCCAACTCAGCTTAAGGCCAAACTATCAACAGGAATAGACAACAATTAACTTTTGAAAAATAGATAATAACCACCGTTATCAATCCTGGTGATTTGTAACGGTGGTTTTACTATATTCAAATATCAAATTTTCATATAAAAAAGGATGGAACCTTGCGATCCCATCCTAAGATATATTGAATTAATCTTTAATTAAATATCTGAAATTAGTTGTTACCTACAGCAACAGTCTTCATGTCTGACATATAAGCACGCAGCTTGCGGCCAACAATCTCAATTGGGTGATTGCGGATTGCATCGTTAACATTGATCAGCTCAACATTATCAACACAGTTGTCACCTGATAGAGTCTCACCGAATACATCAAGCTTCTGACGGCTCATGAATTCCTTTAATAGAGGAATTGCTGCATTAGCGAACAGGTAGTTACCATACTCAGCAGTATCAGAAATAACAACGTTCATCTCATACAGACGACGACGTGCAATGGTATTTGCAATCAGAGGAAGCTCATGTAATGACTCATAGTATGCAGACTCTGGATAGATGCCTGACTCGGTCATGGTCTCGAATGCAAGCTCAATACCTGCCTTACAGAAAGCAACCAGCAGAGTACCCTTGTCGAAGTATTCCTGCTCAGAAATCTTCTCATCACATGCAGGAGCATTCTCGAATGCGCACTTAGCGTAGTTCTCTCTCCAGGTTAGAAGATTTACGTCATTGTTTGCCCAGTCTTCCATCATGATGCGTGAGAACTCACCGCTCTCAATGTCATCCATGTGCTTGCGGTATAGGGTCTTCATCAGAGCCTTTAATTCCTCAGCTAAGTGGAATGCCTTGATCTTTGCTGGATTTGACAGACGATCCATCATATTGGTGATACCGCCCTGCTTTAGAGCCTCACAGATGGTTTCCCAGCCGTACTGAAGAAGCTTACATGCATAAGCCTTGTCTGCGCCTAAAGCTACAGCGTGGTCGTAGCATAGAACGGTAGCTGCCTGAAGAACACCGCAAAGAATGGTCTGCTCGCCCATTAAATCAGACTTAACCTCAGCTACGAATGATGAACGTAGACAGCCTGCCTTGTGACCGCCGGTACCAGCAGCCCATGCCTTTGCATAATCCCAGCCTTCGCCGTTTGGATCGTTCTCTGGGTGAACTGCAAGAAGGGTTGGAACACCGAAGCCACGACGGAACTCTTCACGAACCTCGGTACCTGGTGACTTAGGAGCAACCATAACAACGGTAATGTCCTTACGAACCTGCATACCTATCTCAATCATATTGAAACCGTGTGAGTAACCTAAGCATGCGCCAGACTTCATAAGTGGCTGTACAGCATTAACAACAGCCTCATGCTGCTTATCTGGAGTCAGGTTGATTACAAGATCAGCAGTTGGGATCAGCTCGTCATAGGTACCTACCTTGAAGCCGTTCTCAGTAGCTCTCTTGAAAGATGCTCTCTTCTCGTCGATTGCAGCCTGACGTAGAGCGTAGCTTACATCAAGACCAGAATCTCTCAGGTTTAAACCCTGATTTAAACCCTGAGCACCACAACCGATAATTACAATCTTCTTACCCTTTAAAAAATTACAACCATCGGCAAACTCACTGCGATCCATCAGCTCACAGCAGCCTAGCTGTGCTAACTTTTCGCGTAAATTCAATGTATTAAAATAATTGAAATTAGCCATGTTTAGACCTATACCATAGAAAAGAAAAAACTAAAAAACTAAAAAAAAACTAAACCTTGCGGTATATGCTTTTAATCATAACAGAAATTTTATAAAATGGAATACGATTTATTTTATATTGCAATTTTTGCAATATAGGACATGTTTCAGGAAGAGATTATCGTGATTGATTTAAAAGATGCAGCGGCTTTTTTAAGGCTCTGTGAGACTTCAAACCTCACCAGAACTGCTACACTGTGTGATGTCAGCCCATCTACCTTAAGCAGAACATTGAACAAACTTGAGGCAAAACTGAACACCAAACTGTGTATCCGAGACAAGAAAGGTATCTTTATTACCGAAGCCGGACACAAGTTTGAGGAATTCGCAAGAAAGACTCTTAATGCATATGCTGAACTTGAGCATGATCTGAACGGAAACATGCAGACAGCCAGTGGAATTGTTAAGATTTTCTGCTCTGTCACCGCATCCTATCTGTTTATTCCAAGACTGCTCAACGAGCTTCATCTGACTGCTCCAAATCTTGAAATCAAACTTGAAACAGGTGATCCTGCAGAAGCACTTCAGAAGCTTGAAGATCCAGATACAGACTTTGTAATCAGCGCTCTTCCTAATGAAATTCCTGATAACATCAGATATGTTGATCTGGTAACTTTCCCTCTGATTCTGATTGCACCAAAAAAACCACGCTTCGCTACAGAACAAGATCTCTCATCGGGCGATCTTTCAGGTGTACCTTTTGTAATGCCTGAAAAAGGACAGCTCCGCTATGAGGTTGAGAAATTCTTCCAGACACTGGAGGTTCCTCCTCACATCTACTCTGAGATTTCCGGTCATGAGGCAATCGTATCCATTACTGCTCTTGGTTTTGGTATCTCTGTTGTACCAAGACTTGTCTATGACATCTCTCCATTCAAGAATGATGTCGTGGTGATCAAGGAACTGCCATGGTCAAATTTCCGTGTAGCGCTTTGCTCATTAAAGAACAGAGCTAAGAATCCAAACATCAAAATAGTGCATGAACTGGCGCGCAGACTGGCACCAAGTTTCAGCCCTGATCTGACACGCCGCAGAAACGATCTTGGAATTATGTAGAGGATTCACACAGAAAATTCCCTGTTCTGATGACGAAAGATGAACAATAGAAACAGCTTTTTTATCTGAGGCAACGATAGTCCCCAAAAAAAATTTTCTTAAACATACATCTTTTATGAAAAATTTTTCAAAAAAGCTATAATAGCTAAAGCGATTCGATCTGATACCTATATATAGGTACAGGTTACAAAGATTATAAATTTCCAATAAAAGGAGAATACAGCATGTTTTACGGTATCAATCCTACCCAAACTGAAGCATGGAAAAAATTAACCGCTCATTTTGAAGCAACCAAAGGCCGCACTATCAAAGAGTTATTCGAAAAGGATCCAAACCGCTTTGACAAATACTCTCTAACCATCGCCAATGGTGATATCGTTGCTGACTACTCTAAGAACATCATCGATGAGACCACTTTAAATCTTCTGTTTGAACTTGCTCGTGAGACCAAGCTATCAGAGAACATCGAAGCTATGTTCCAGGGCGAGATTATCAACCGCACTGAGGGTCGTGCTGTTCTTCACACCGCTTTAAGAAACTTCTCAGGCAAGAGCGTAATGGTTGACGGCAAGGATGTAATGCCAGACGTTAAGGCTGTTCTTGCTAAGATGAAGGACTTCTGCCACAAGGTTATCTCTGGCGAGTGGAAGGGTTACACCGGTAAGGAAATCACTGATGTTGTTAACATCGGTATCGGTGGTTCAGACTTAGGCCCAGTTATGATTACCGAGGCTCTAACTCCATATCACTCAAGACTGAAGACTCACTTCGTTTCAAACATTGATGCTACCCACATCGCTGAAGTATGCAAGAAGTGCGATCCTGAGACCACTCTGTTCCTGATCGCATCTAAGACCTTCACCACCTTAGAGACCATGACCAATGCTCACACTGCACGTAACTGGTTCCTGAAGAAGGCTAAGGATGAGAAGTTCATTGCCAAGCACTTCGTTGCTCTATCAACCAACGTTAAGGGCTGCGTAGAGTTCGGTATCGATCCTAACAACATGTTCGAGTTCTGGGACTGGGTTGGCGGCCGTTATTCATCATGGTCAGCAATCGGTCTGTCAGTTGCTTTAGCATGCGGCTTTGAGAACTTCGAAGAGTTCCTAAAGGGCGGCTACGAGTATGACTGCCACTTCAGAGAGACTCCACTTGAGAAGAACCTGTCAGTTATCCTTGCTTTAATCGGCATCTGGTACAACAACTTCTACAAGTACTCAACAGAAGCAATTCTTCCATACGATCAGTACATGAGCCGTTTCCCAGCTTACTTCCAGCAGGGCAACATGGAGTCTAACGGTAAATACGTAGACAGAAACGGCAACAAGGTTGATTACGAAACCGGCCCTATCATCTGGGGTGAGCCAGGCACCAACGGCCAGCACGCTTTCTACCAGTTAATCCACCAGGGCACCAAGGTTATCCCATGTGACTTCATTGCTCCAGCACGCAGCCACAACCCAATCGGTGATCACCATGTAAAACTGATTTCTAACTTCTTCGCTCAGACCGAGGCTCTTGCATTCGGTAAGTCACGCGAGACTGTTGTTGCAGAGTTCGAGGCTAAGGGCAAGAAAGAGAGCGAGTACAAGGATGTTGTTCCATTCAAGGTATTCGAAGGCAACCGTCCAACCAACTCATTCCTGGTTAAGGAAATCACTCCTCGTACCCTAGGTATGCTGGTTGCTATGTACGAGCACAAGATCTTCGTTCAGGGTTCAATCTGGAACATCTACTCATTCGACCAGTTCGGTGTTGAGTTAGGTAAGCAGCTTGCATTAAAGATTATCCCAGAGCTGGAGAACTCAGATGTAATCACATCTCACGACAGCTCAACCAATGGTTTAATCAATGCATTCAAGAAGATGAAGTAATCTTCTGATTAACCTTTAAGCTATACAAAAAACCGTTATTAATCCTATGGACTGATAACGGTTTTGTTTTGGGGACCAACCTTTCTCTTCTAACATCTTCTGTTAAGGATCCCCTAGTAGTATTTCTTTGCAATCTCATATAGTTCTTTGATTTTAGGATTCTTCTCAATCAGCTCATCATGCAGAGGCATGACCTTTTCTCTGAATGCCTTAACATCAACATCGATGAAGTTCACTCCCATTGTCTTAGCCTGTTCCTTTGCAGCATTGATTCTGTATTTCCATTCTCTGAATTCAACTCTCTGAGCCTCCATAGCGGCGGCTTTGAAAACAGCATACTCCTCATCGCTTAAAGATTTGAGAAAGTCTCTTGATCCAATAAGCAGATCCGGGATCATCTGGTGTCCGTCATAGGAATAGTACTTGCAGAATTCTCCATGTTTCTGATCAATAAGAGCTAGTTCATTATTTTCAGCACCATCAATAACATCATGTTTTAATGCCTGATAGACATCGGAAAACTTCATAATGTAATCATTGGCACCGAAAGCCTCCATCATCAGACTGTTGGTTCTGCCAGTCTGTACACGGATAATCTTATCCTTAAGATCATCAACAGAATAAATCGGGAATTTTGCATAAAAGTTACGGGTACCAGCAGTAAAGGCTGCCAGAGGAACAAAGCCCTCCTTATCAGAATTCTTTCCAAGTTCCTTTAACACCTCAGGATCACTGATAAACTTCTCGTATACATCCTCTGAATTGAATAGGTATGGAATTGAGAAAATCGCATAGCTTTTTGCCAGATTCTCAATATTGGAGGAGGAAATCGCCATAAACTGAATAGAGTTTATCTTTACAAGCTCGAAAACTCTCTCATTTGAACCGGACAGACCGTTTGGATAAATCTGAATCTCATATTTATCCTCAATATTGTTCTCAATATGATTCTTGAATGCCAGAAATGCCTTATGTTCAGGATGTGTTTCCACATGGGTATGGGCTATGGTTATGGTGGTTCTTGCCTGAGCAGAAACAGAAAGCCCCAGGGCTGAAAGCACACAGACAGAAATCGTGATCATTTTTTTCAGATTCATAATTTCAGTTCTCTCTGACAGATTATTTACTGAGGCAATACTAAAAGTATAGATTCGATCAAAAGTTTAACAGTCTATAATGCTCACAAAATCAGGCATAAAAATCGATTTTCTGCATACAAAACAGTCTTTTTTGTGCAGAAGTTGAATCCAGGAATAAAAGTAAAACATGAGCGTCAGAATCAAAAATTAAAAACAGCGGAAAACAAAAGTAGGTCATAGCCATTTTGAATGGTAGAATAATCTGCTGAAGAGATTAGAAATATACAGCCTATGATTGAAAAAGAATTAACTTATGTCCCCCTCCATGTTCACTCCTGTTATTCAATTAACGACGGACTTCAGAACGTTGGAGATATCGTAAAGAAAGCATCTAAGTTCAATATTCCTGCAATTGCTGTAACTGACTACAACAATATGGCAGGCTTTGTACGCTTCTATAATGCATGTTACGGTGCGGGTATTAAACCAATCATGGGAGCTGATCTTCAGGTTAGAGAAAACACCAAGCCAGGTGATCCTGAAGTAATTTTCACAGTTACCCTTCTTGCCATGAACCGTCAGGGCAAACAGAATCTTTATGACATTCTGTCAGACGCCTGGGTTAACACAGGCTCTCCTGATATTGCAGATGTTGTCTGCACAGTTGATGATCTGTGGAAATACTCTGAAGGCCTTATTATTCTGAACGGATTCAGAGGCGATATCGGCGCATTTTTAAGAGCCGATGAACAGACCAAGCTAAGAGAACGTCTTGATCTGTATAAGAAATATTACGGCGACAGATTCTGTTTTGAAATCACCAGAACCGGTCGAGAGGGAGAAGGTCAGTTTGAGAAAGCTGCCTTAAACTTCTGTCTTGAATACGGATTCTTCCCTGTTGCCACCAACGATACCAGATTCCTTCTAGGTCCTGATGAAATCCCAAAGGATGGACTTAGCGACTACTACGTACACGATATCCGTGTTTCAATTCAGCAGGGCTGTCAGAAAGGCTCACGAGAGAATGCCAGAACCTATTCACCTCAGCAGTACATGAGATCTCCTGAGGAGATGGCCGAACTATTCGCAGATCTGCCTGAAGCAATCATCAACACCAGAAGAATCGCTGAACGCTGTAACGTTGAGATTGAGCTTGATGTACCTCGTCTTCCAAGATATGACACCGGAGAACTATCAACTGCCGACTGTCTTAGAATGAAGGCTCACGAGGGACTTGAGAAAAGACTTGAGTTCCTGTTCCCTGATGAGAAGGAGCGTGAGGAAAAACGTCCGATTTACGAGAAGCGTCTGGAAACAGAGCTTGACGTTATCATCACCATGGACTTCCCTGGCTACTTCCTGATCGTGATGGAATTTATTCAGTGGTCCAAGGAGCACGGTGTGCCTGTAGGACCAGGACGTGGTTCCGGCGGTGGTTCTCTTGTGGCTTATGCTCTTACAATTACCGACTTTGATCCGCTGCGCTTTGACCTGCTGTTCGAAAGATTCCTGAACCCAGAGCGTGTTTCCATGCCTGACTTCGACGTTGACTTCTGTCAGCGTAAGAGACAGATGACACTGCAGCACGTGGTAGATCACTACGGCCGTAATGCTGTATCTCAGATTGCAGCCTTCGGTACCCTGGCACCTAAAGCCGCTATTCAGGGTGTGGGCAGAGCCATCGGTGTACCTTTAGGACAGGTACGTCGAGTTGCAGGTCTGATTCCGGAAACACCAGGAACTACCTTCAAAGCCTGTTTCGGTATTGATAAGAAAGGTAATCCATGTGAGTCTGTATCTCCTGATTTCCTTGAATTCTACAATCGCGCCAAAGCCAATGACGATAAGGAATCCATCGAACTTATCGATGTATCCGTAAGACTTGAGGGCGTTATCAGAAGTATCGGTAAACACGCGGCTGGTGTGGTTATCTCTCCTACCAGAATTGCAGAGTTTGCTCCTCTGATGCTCGATTCCGACGGTCACCCGATTACTCAGTACGATAAAAAAGACGTTGAGCACGCCGGTCTGGTTAAGTTCGACTTCTTAGGTCTGACCACTCTTACCATTATTGACGATGCCAAGGAAATGATTGATGCCAAGCTTGCCCGTCAGGGAAAGCCGCCAATCAATATCGCCGCAATTCCTTATGAGGATGATGCATCCTACAAGATGATTCAGGAGACGGAAACCACAGCGGTATTCCAGCTTGAATCCACCGGTATGCGTAAGCTTATCGGAAAAATGCAGCCTGACCGCTTTGATGATCTTGTGGCTCTGGTGGCTCTATACCGACCTGGTCCGTTAAACTCCGGAATGGTGGATCACTTCGTTGACCGTAAGCACGGTACCGAGCCAGTAAGCTATCCGCTGCCAGAGGCACAGGATCTTGATTTAAAACCAATTCTTGATTCCACCTACGGCGTTATCGTGTACCAGGAGCAGGTTATGCAGATTGCTCAGGTGCTTGCCGGTTACTCACTTGGTGGTGCGGACATTCTTCGTCGTGCGATGGGTAAGAAGATCCCTGCCGAAATGGCTGCCCAGCGTGACGTTTTCAACCGTGGCTGTGAAAAGAAAGGCAAAGATCTGAAAATCATGGGACAGATCTTCGACCAGGTGGAAATGTTCGCGGCATACGGCTTCAACAAGTCTCACTCAGCAGCATATGCGCTGGTAGCCTGGTGGACTCTGTATCTGAAGGTTCACTACCCTGCCGAATTCCTGGCAGCGATGATGACCGCAGACTGTATGAAGACCGAAAAACTGATTGCCTATATCGGTGAGTGTCACCGTCTGGGAGTAGATGTAAATCCACCAGATGTGAACATCGGTAAATTCCGTTTCGGTGTTGATCTTGAGGGTAACGTAATCTACGGCTTCTCTGCCATCAAGGGAATCGGTGAAAGACTGGTTGATCATATCGTTGAAGAACGTGAGGCTCATGGTAAGTTCTCTGACTTCTTTGACTTTGTATACAGAGTAGGAACCAACTTCCTGTCAAAGGGAACACTGGAAGCTCTGGTAAAGAGCGGAGCTCTGGACAGCATCGGACCAAACCGAGCACAGATGCTGGCTTCAATTCCTACAGCAATCAAGTATGCTTCCCAGAAATCAGACAATCTGGCTACAGGTCAGATGGATCTGTTTGCAGCTTTGGATGATCAGAACGTTAAACCTAACTATGTACTTGTCCGCAACTGGTCAGACAAGGTTCGACTATTCCACGAAAAGGCTCTTTTAGGTCTGTATCTGTCAGGTCACCCTATAGACGGCTACAAGGCTGAACTGGTTAAATACTGTGGCGATACCACCCTTAACAACATGCTGCCGGGAACACCAGACAGTCCTAATCATGTTGTCATCGGCGGTGTTGTTATCGGCGCCAGTGCCATGCCTTCAAAGAAAGATCCGACCAAAAAGTTCTACATCATCACCCTGGATGATGGAACTGCAACCTTCGAGACTCTGCTCTTTGGAAAAAATGCCGATAAGATGACCAGAATTCTTGAAGAGATCGAAGAGAAAAAAGAGCTTAAAAAGAAGACAGCTCCAAAGGGAGAGGATATCCCAACTCCGCTGATTTTGGTTTTAGACGGATGGCTGACCATGGATCCGGAGAACGGCTCAACCAGAATGAGAATCTCAAGCTTTGATACCCTTGAGACTCTGCGTATGCATCGAGCCAACAGATTAACTCTGAACTTCACCAGTCATGTGCTCAATGAGAACATTTCCTTCATTGATGAAATCCTGATGAGAAACAAGCTGGACGTCAAGGAAGTCAACGCAAAGAAGAAAATGGCTGACAATCCTGACGATGTAATCTCAGGGTGTTCATTAAGGATGATTATCGACAACAAGCTGATTCAGCTTCGAGATGATAAGTACAGATTCCTGCCATCAGATGATCTTGTTGAGGGAATTCGCGATATGGCAGGTGTAGACAGCGTTAAGATTGCCTACTAACCTCTGCTGCGGAATGTGTACAGAATTTCAGGGGTCTGAGTTTTTACAAGCTTTGAATCCCTGAAAATGTAAAACTCACAATCTTCACCTGCGCGTGAGCTGTAGGATAAAAATGCGGCGCCGTCATTATCAAGAACACTGTCCAGTCTTATGATGTTAACCTCAGTTCTGTCAGGAACAGAGAAATAATCAAAGGTTCTCTTTTCTATATCAGCATCAATTGAACTGATATCCACCAGTCCTCTACCTGAAGTCTTGATAAGGCACTCGCGCAGAGTCCAAAGAGAGGTGAACAGATAAAGCTGTTCTGCTTCATCAAGCTTTTCAAAGTATGCATACTCTCCGTCAGAGAGGATTCTTTTCTTAAGCCCCTCAATGTTGCGGCGAGGTTTGATGTACTCAACATCAATGCCAAGATCACTCTCACCTATGGCAAGACAGATAAGTTTTGAGCTGTGGGAGATGTTGAAGAACGGATAACGGCTTTCTACGAATACAGGTTTTCCATGAGACAGAGTTGTAATCTCTGGAAGATATTTCTGTGAGTAGAATACAGACAGACTCTCCTGCAGAACAGCTCTTCCGCCTAAAAAGCTCTTCTGTCGGTTCTGAGAGAATGAAGATGCAAACTCGTGCCACTCCTTTTTAAGGATCCTGCTGTGGGCGTAGGCATCTTCAATCGTGGAGAGAATAATCTTCATGTGAAGCTCTACTCTTTATCGTTAACTTTCAGATTATCAAACAGGTGAGGATTTGCACTTTCACTCTTAGAATCTGACACTGTTTTTTCAGAAGATTCTTCATCTTTTCCTGATGATTCTGATGAATCTGACTCTTCTGTCTTATCCTTTGAATCTGACTTAAATTTCTGTCTGATATATACAATTATTTTACTAGTAACAAAATACCAGAGAACAAGGCAGACAGCACCTGCGATACAACCAGGCACAAACAGGTTAGATGACTGATTTACATGGAAAAGATCCATAACCGGTGCCAGTGATTTCGGCATAACAATAGCAGACCATAGAGGAACATTTCCAAGACATAGAGAAATGATGCCGAATTTAGTCTTAGATGGAATAAATACAGCGATAAAACTCAGGATGCAGAAGGCAATTCCTAGACCAGAAAAAAAAGTTTGAGTTGCTTCAATACTAATCATAATCGTCAAAAACTGATAAAATACACGCGACTAATTTTACCAAAATAGGAACACAAATGTTTATTAACAACTTAGATCCTATAGCTTTTTCTGTAGGACCACTGTCTATACGCTGGTATGGACTGTTTTTCTCATTCGGTTTTATCCTTGGCTATATCATTATGCAGTTGTTTTTTAAACAGAAAAAATACAAAACCGAGGATCTGGATAAACTGCTGGTTTACATTTTTGCAGGTACAGTTATCGGAGCAAGACTTGCTCACTGTCTGATCTACGAACCAGACTTCTATCTGGCACATCCGATTGAAATTCTTAAAATCTGGCAGGGTGGCCTTGCAAGTCACGGCGGTTCACTTGGTGTAGTTATTGCAACCCTGATTTTCCTGCGCAAAAACAAGTATAAGTTCCTGGAGCTTGGAGACATGCTGTGTGTTCCAATTGCACTGGTCTGCTCACTAATCCGTATTGGAAACTATTTCAACTCAGAGATTCTCGGAAATCCAACCAATGCTGATTTCGGAGTAATCTTTGTAAGACTAGGTGAAACCTTCCCTCGTCATCCGGCACAGCTTTATGAGGCTGCAGCCTACTTTACCGTATTTCTGATCCTTATGGCTCTGTATCTGTTTGTTAAGAACAGACCTGACGGACTGCTTGTAGGACTGCTTCTGACCCTGACCTTTACTGCAAGAATGGCTATCGAACCATTCAAGGTTGAACAGGCAGACTACTCCACAAATGCAATCTTCAACGTAGGTCAGCTTCTGTCAATTCCATTCATTGTGGTGGGAATTGCTGTAATTATCTACGCGGTGAAAAAGAATTCAAAACTAAAGAAAGGTATCTAAAAATGTCATTAGAAATCGTAATTCTTGCTGCAGGCAAAGGCAAAAGAATGCACTCAGCACTACCTAAGGTATTGCACAGAGTAGCAGACAGACCAATGCTTGAACATGTAATCAGAACCTCTGCAGAATTAAATCCAAAGGCAATTCACGTAGTTATCGGTCATATGGCAGAGAAAGTCGAGCAGATGCTGAACGAACTGCCAGAGAATTTAAGAAAGCTGGTAACCATCTCTGTACAGGAAGAGCAGCTTGGAACAGGTCATGCTGTAAACTGTGCCATGCCTAAGGTTGCAGATGATTCAGACGTTCTGGTTCTGTACGGTGATACCCCACTTACACCTGCAGATCTTCTAAAGAATCTTATTGCCTCACTTGAAGGAAATGAGCTTAGCGTTCTAAGTGCAATTGCTCCAAATCCTTATGGCTACGGCAGAATCATCCGTGGTTCAGACAACAAGCTTAAGGCTATTGTTGAGGAAAAGGATGCAACTGACGAGCAGAGAAAGATTGATGAGGTAAATACCGGCATGATCGTCTGCAAGGCTTCTGTTTTAAAGGAATACCTGCCTAAGCTTAAGAACAACAATGCTCAGGGTGAGTACTATCTGACCGATTTATCAGGTCAGCTTTCATCAGAGGGCAAGGCAGTAAACATTCTTATCGCTCCGGATTTTGACATTCTCTCTGGTGTTAACTCAAAGCCTCAGCTGGCTTTTGTTGAGAGACTTTACCAGAAAAATCAGGCAGATAAGCTGATGGTTGCAGGTGTAACCCTGGCTGACCCACAGCGTATTGATGTACGCGGTGAGCTTAGCTGCGGTGAAGATGTATTCATCGACATCAACTGTATTTTTGAGGGAAAGGTTGTTCTTGGAAACAACGTTAAGATCTGTGCCGGATGTGTAATCAGAAACTGTACCATCGGAGACAACTCAGTAATCTCTCCATACTCTGTTCTTGAGGATTCAGAGATTAAGAAGGCTGCTACCATCGGACCTTTTGCAAGACTGCGTCCAGGCAATGTGCTTGAGGATAACGTACACGTTGGCAACTTTGTCGAGTGTAAGAAAGCTCATCTTGGTGTTGGAACCAAGGCTGGTCATCTGTCATACCTTGGTGATGCAGAGATTGGTAAGGATGTTAACATCGGTGCTGGTACCATTACCTGCAACTATGATGGCGCAAACAAGTTCAAGACTGTAATCGGCGATGATGTTTTCGTTGGTTCTGATACCCAGCTGGTTGCACCTGTTACTGTAAAGAACGGTGTTACCATCGGTGCCGGTACAACTGTAACCCACAGAATCAAGGCTAACGAAGGTGCTCTGATTATCACCCGCGCTAAGGAAACTGTTATCGATAATTACCCAAGACCTCACAAGTAATCTGGGTACTTTACTCGTAATGCACTCTGACTGCACGGAACTCTGTGCATCATGAGTGCATTTTTTTTCTCCTGAATTAATTCTCAGAATCGCAGTTTAATAGGTTATACAACGGTCATTCGAAAAAATAGGCCTCTTTCCGTACAGATAGCGACTTTTTATCTGCTAAAAAGATAGTATTTTCTGCTAAAATACCAAGCTGATCACGAAATAATGTTAATAAGGATAAAAAAATATATGTGCGGAATTGTAGGTGCTATTGCTCAGCGTAACGTATCACAGATTCTTCTGGAAGGCTTGTCAAGACTTGAATATCGTGGATATGACAGTGCCGGAATCTGTACCATCAGCAATGGTGAGCAGCATTGCATCAAGACTACTGGTAAGGTAAAGAATCTGAAGGAAGCTGTAAAAGAGAAAGGCTGTCCAGGATTTATCGGTATCGCACACACCAGATGGGCAACCCACGGTATTCCATCAGAAACAAATGCACATCCTCATATCTGTGAGAATCTGGCACTGGTTCACAATGGTATCATTGAGAATTTTGCCACTCTTAAGGAAGATTTAATAAAGCAGGGCTATCAGTTCAGATCACAGACTGACACTGAGGTTCTGGTATGTCTGATTCACAGTCATTTAAAGAACAGCGCTTCAGTTTTTGATGCATTCAAGAAGGCTTTAAAGGAAGTTAAGGGTTCATTCGGTCTAGCTCTAATCGACAAGAACGATCCTGACACTCTATATGCAGCCCGTTCAGGCTCACCTCTTATTATCGGTCTTGGTATCGGTGAAAACTTCATCGCTTCAGATACCCTGGCACTGCTGCCTGTAACCCGCAGATTCATTTATCTTGAGGAGAATGAGCTCGCAGTACTGACCACTGAAGAGGTTAAGGTATTCGATCTTGACGGCAACAAGATTGAAAAGCAGGTCGTAGAATCAGATCTTGATGCAGAAAGTATTTCAAAGGGTAAGTTCCGTCACTTCATGCAGAAAGAGATTTATGAGCAGCCTCAGTCTTTAAGAAACACTCTTTTAGGCAGATTAAACGGCGATGATATCTCTCTTGAAACTGTTGTAGGCGCAGATGAGAATACCTTCAGCAACATCAGCAATATTCAGATTGTAGCCTGCGGTACTTCATATCATGCAGGTCTTGTAGGCAGATACTGGCTCGAAGAGTTAACCGGAATTGCCACAAACGTTGAGATTGCCTCAGAATACCGCTACAGAAAAGCAGTTGTAAGAGACAACAGTCTGTTCATTACAATCTCTCAGTCAGGTGAAACCGCTGATACTCTGGCATCATTAAGACTAGCTAAAGAGCAGAACTACAGCAAGACTCTTTCAATCTGCAATGTTAACGGTTCATCTCTGGTCCGCGAATCAGACTTTACACTGTTTACAAAGGCTGGCGCAGAAATCGGTGTAGCCTCAACCAAGGCTTTCACAACACAGCTGCTGTCACTTCTGATCCTTGCTCTGATTATCGGCAAGCAGAACGGTTCTATCAGCGCCGAGAAGAATCACGAAATTATTGAAGCAATCCGTAAGCTGCCTTCACTTGCAGAGGAGTTCCTCTCATGTGACAAGCTGATTGCTACTCTTTCAGAGCAGTTCTCAGGTAAACGTCACTGCCTGTTCCTGGGCCGTGGAGTTATGTTCCCAATTGCTCTTGAGGGCGCATTAAAGCTGAAGGAAATCAGTTATATCCATGCTGAAGGCTATGCTGCCGGCGAATTAAAGCATGGACCAATTGCCCTGATTGACAAGGAAATGCCTGTTGTCGTTGTTGCTCCTGACAACTCACTGATGGATAAGTTAATCTCCAATGTTGAGGAAGTCAGAGCACGTGGTGCACAGCTTTATATCTTTAAGTCAGGCACCGCAGTTATCAAGTCAGACGGCCAGACCAATATGCTGTCACTTCCTGACTGTCCAGAGATCCTGCAGCCAATTTTATTTACTATTCCTCTGCAGTTACTGTCATATCACTGTGCCGTTATTAACGGTACCGATGTTGATCAGCCTCGTAATCTGGCTAAATCAGTAACCGTAGAATAATTAATATAAAATAAATTAATATCGGCCTTCCCTCATTCTGTTTGATCGAAGGCCAATGTTTTTTAGATAAGTACACAACATCAAAAATCTTTATGAACAATCAGGTCACCTTAAAATGGGCGCTTCCATATGCAGTTGTCGGCATCGGCCGTGATGCTGTCTATATGTTTGTGCTGTCCTTTTACTATCTGTATCTGACAACAGTACTGGATATTTCTCCTGTATATATTGTCCCAATCTTCCTGATTGTTAAGTTCATTGAGCTGATAAAAGAACCATTTGTCGGCATGCTTATTGATCTATGTGCCGATATCTTTAAGTACAACAAGTTCAGAATGACCATACTGATAGGAGGCATACTTAATGCTGCTATCCTGATTCAGATGTTTGACATTCCTAACATGAATTCATCAGTACAGGTCATTTATGCAATCTTCATGTATGTCGCATGGTCTCTTTCTTTCTCATTGCTTGATATCCCATCCTGGTCATTAACCTCTATTTTCGGTTCTGACCACAGAACACGAGAAATTATATGTGGAATCGGTCGAGGTTCAGCTGTAATCGGATTCTGCGTAACCCTTATTCTGACCTACGTTTTTTTCTATAGGGATATTGGTCTTCCTACACATATTTTTTCAACTTTAGAAGCTGACTGTTATAGAACTGCTTCATGGTACATTGCTGCAATTATTTTCCTGAGCGCAATTATTTTTGCCTCATTCTTTACCATGGAAGAACCGGAGAGAAAGGTAGTTAAAGCTAAAAATGCTGCCGCAACCTTCTTTGGAAATGATCAGCTGATGATTATTTTCTTCCTGACACTGCTGCAGCAGATGTGTCTGTGTGTATTTGTCGGATACCAGAACTTCTTTGCCATTACCATACAGGAAGTTCCATCAGATGACGATATTCTGTTCTACATCCAGATACCTTGGCTTGTAGTAAGCCTTCTAACATATGCTTTTTTCCATCTGATAATTAAGTACACATCTCGCAAGCAGATTTTTATATTCTCTACCTTATTGATTCTGCTGGCATTTTTGACTCTGTATGCAATGTATACAACAGCAAGACTAAACATGCTGTCTCTGAGTTTCCTGATTTGTCTGTTATCACTTGGATTCTGTCTGTCTCAGGCTTCGACTACTGTTATGACAGCAGACTGTATTGATTATGGAGAATTCAAATTCGGATGTCGTTCTGAGTGTATGAATTTCTCAATTCAGATCATGTCTGCAAAATTCGGTTCTCTGTTTGCAATGGTGTTTGCAGCACAGGGTTCTGCTTATGCTTCACTGTTCACCTCAAAAGGACTAGATGAGAATCTATTTTTCAACTCAGTAAACATCTGTACTCTTATAGTATGTGTCTGCAGTGTAAGCATGATTGTGATATACGCGAACTACTATAAACTACATGGAAGCTTCTTTGAGAACATCCTGAATGCTATCAATCATTTTGGTAATAACAGAGATAATTCCGCAAAATCAAACATTAACACCATCAGATATGCTCTTGATGAGAATAGTGTAATCTATAATCTGAAAGCACAGTCTGTTGATGAAATTATTCATGTGCTGACAGACAGACTGTCTCTTGTAAGAGCAATCAATTCAAAACATGATTTCCTGAAAGCAATTAAAGAGAAAATGGAGCAGAATCCTGCTGGTATTGCCCACGGAATTGCAATTCCACATGCAAGAGGAAGCTTTGTTAACCGATCAGCTATTGCGGTAGCATCACTATCAAGACCAATCAATTGTGGAGCACTTGATAACAAGCCTTGTGATCTGTTCTTCCTGATTGCAGTTCCTGATGATGGAAAATCTCACATCAGTATTCTTGCCAACCTATCACTTATGCTGAGTGAACCAGGATTTGCAGACAAAATAAGACGAGCAGGATCAAGTGAGGAGATTACCAAGAGACTGATTCTTTGCGAAAAGAAACTGTTTAAGTAACTTTTTGAAAAATATATAATTTGTAGTTTTAATCAACTTTACAATAAATTATGCAAACCAGAATAAAAAAAATAATCGGACTATTACTTCTTTCTACCACATTCACATCAGTTCAGGCTGCTGATGATATGCCTGAAGTATGTGGAGTGCCTCAGGTTTACTCAGCTGTTGAAGGAATCAGAGAAGACTCTGAGATTTCATTTAACAGCTATTTCGGCACTATGCAGGATATTGAGTCACGAGCCATTTATTATCGCGGTAAGTGCAACGTTATTATCACCAATGAGGAAAGATTACCTGCTAATCTGATCAAGGAAGGCAAGGTCACCCAGAACAGTGTAGCAAGACTTGTAAAAGCTCCTCTAATCCTCTGGTCCAATAACAGATTCCTCCTAAAGGATAACATCAATGTTATCGTAAACAAGAAACTTAAGTCACTGGCAATTCCAAAGGACAGTCTGACTACAGTTGGATTCGCTGCTACAGAAGTAGTAAAAAGAAAGGATTTCCCTTCAGAGTATCTGAAAAAGAAGAATTCAATCTATCGTGCTGAGCATGAATACCAGATCTTCTCTCTGCTGAAGAACAACAATATCCAGACAGGTTTCATAACCAAGCCTCTGATTATGAAGAACGGTGAAACCACCGGCTCATACTGGTATATTCCTCATGAGTACTATTCACCTATCTACTACTACATAATCAGCACAGATAAATCTGATAAGACTCAGGAACTGTATAACTATATCAGGGGAAATAAAAAGAACCTGGCTGAGTTCTACAGCGCAGGATTCGAAGCTCTTAACAACTAGTTGCCACAGAAGTAGCAGTCAAAACGACAGGCTTTGCCGTCAACAAAGCTGCTTCTTCTGAGATTAAGCTCCAGTGGTGGTTCATTTGAAGGTCGCTTAACCACCAGATGGTGTTTTGCCACTGTCAGAAGGAAATTGGCGTACTCAGTGGTATCCTGATCAAATCCCACAATCTCGTGAAATACTCTCATATCCTTTTTTACAAGAGCACTCTTGGTTCGCTGAGGGAACATAGGATCATAGTAGATAACATCAGGCTCAGGCAGCTTCTCGCCATTCTTCAGCTGTTCAGCTACTGAACCAAGTGATGTCAGATGAGGAAGTCCGTTTTTCAGAGAGGATAGAATCTCAGTATTGTTCTGTGCATGAGTCATGGCTGATTTTAGAAGCAGCCAGACAACAGGATTACGCTCGAACATATAAACCTGACAGCCAGCAGACTGTAGAATAATACTCTCGCGACCAAGTCCTGCGGTAGCGTCAAACACTAAAGGCTTTACAGTTTTTCCGATTACAGCTCGGCAGACAGCCTCTGAGTTTTTACCGCTGTGAGCAAGTCTCCATAAAAGCTTGTCTCTGAACAGATCAATCTCAAAATCCAGAGGAGTAATCGAGTCATCAGAAAGCTCAAGCACAATCTTCTGGCCGACCTTCAAAAGAAGTTCATTCTCAAACTTAAGAGAATGCCTGTCTATGTAGGACATTACATCCAAAGCGGCATCTTTAAACGGAGAATTATCTTCAATCTGGATCTTTAGCATGGGCGAAACTTTTTAATTGCGGTATCAAAATCAGGCTTTACACCTCTCCATAGTTCAAAACTCAGGATAGCCTGCCCTATCAGCATACCAAATCCGTCATTAACATTCTGAACATTCAGAGATAAAGCCTTCTCTGTAAAAGCAGTCTTAGCTGTTTTAGAATACATTAAATCATAAACAGCACTGGCCTTTGCAATTATCTCATCTTTTACTGGAGGTAAATCACCGCTTAATGAAGATGATGATGCATTGATAATAAGATCAAAGGTACCTTCAATCTCATCAAATCCACAGCCTTTAACCTTCTGAGGATAAACTGAAGCAAGAGCCTGAGCCTTGGCAACTGTTCTGTTGGCAATCACAATCTCTTTAGGGGCTTCATTGATAATTGGAAGCAGAATACCCTTGGCTGCTCCACCGGCACCGATAATCAGAATGCGGGCACCAGTAAGAGGACAGGAAAGTCTTTTTAAGTCATAGACTAATCCGCGGCCATCAGTGTTATCTCCATAAATGGAACCGTCTTCCATTACCTTGAGAGTATTAACTGCACCTGCAGCCTTTGCATAATCGCTTAAGCTATCAGCAAGCTTATATGCATCAAGCTTACATGGAACAGTCACATTACAGCCAC
>JAGDBH010000264.1 GCA_017959135.1 Succinivibrio sp.
GATGATCTTAAGGCTTCTATCGCTGATATCGATCAGAATCCAAAGCACCTGAACTTTGTGCCAATGGAAGCTGCCCAGCTGCCTCGTTCACTGGATTCAACCGACCTTGCCTTAGTTCCTGGCAACTATGCCTATGAAGCCAAGCTTCCTTTTGATAAGGCACTAGCTAAGGAAAAGGTTTCAGAGCCAATCAAACTGGTGGTTGCCGTACAGAGTGATCGTGTAAACAGCGTGGGAGCATTCCTGAAGGATGCGGTTGCAAGCCGTGAGTTCACCTCTTCAGTAAATGCAGACCCTCAGTACAGAGATTTTGCAAAGCCAGAGTGGTGGCCAGCAAACTAATTACATAAATATAAGCACAACCTTTATCGGAAAGAAAAATGATCAGATTTGAAAACCTAAGTGTTAAGTTCAGAAATACAGATACAGAGTACACTGCTGTAGATAAAGTGAACCTAACCATTAACAAAGGCGAGTTCTTCGGAATAGTAGGCGCATCTGGTGCAGGTAAGTCAACACTGGTTCGCACAGTTAACCTGCTGCAGAAGCCTACCTCAGGTAATGTGTACATCAATGGGGAAAACATCGTAAACTACAGCGGACAGAAGCTTAGAAACCTACGATTAAACATTGGTATGATCTTTCAGCACTTCAACCTGATATCAAATGCCACTGTCTATGACAACATAGCTTTTGCCCTTAAGGCCTCAAAAACTCCTGCCAAGGAAATCCACAAAAGAGTTCCTGAGCTTTTAGAGCTGGTAGGTCTTGCAGATAAGGCGGAATTATTTCCGCCATCACTCTCAGGCGGTCAGAAGCAGCGTGTAGCTATTGCCCGGGCTCTTGCCAACAATCCACAGATCCTTCTATGTGATGAGGCAACCTCTGCACTGGATCCTGACAACACCAAGGAAGTGATTCAGACTCTGCGTAACATTAAGAATCACTATCCAATCACCATTCTGTTCATCACCCATCAGATGGAGGTTGCAAAATCTCTGTTTGACAGAATTGCAGTTATGGAAAAAGGACGTCTTGTTGAGGTTGCACCTTCCTACACCCTGTTTGCAACACCACAGTCAGAGGCAGCTAAGGCTCTTATCAGCAGTGATTACAAAAAGGCTGTTCCTAAGAAGGTGCTGGAGCAGGAAAAAGATCTCTACATGATCACCTACAAGGAAGAGGGAGCTTTTGATCCTGTTATTTCAGATGTATCAAGAAAGTTCTTAAACACAGATTTATCTATTATCGAAGGCAATATTGAATACGTGCAGGATAAACCTATAGGAAGACTTCTGATTTCTCTGCGTACCAGAGATGAAAAGGACAAGGAGTCTGTAATCAGCTATCTGCACAGAAAGACCTTCATAAGCAGATTGGATGCGGAGTAAAAAATGAGCAGTCAGTTACTGGAATCAACCATAAATATTCTTCAGAACGAGTTTTTAAAATCCATCTATGAAACCGCTCTGATGATTGGAATATCATTTTCATTAAGTCTAGTCTTCGGTCTTGCACTTGGCTTTGTTCTATACCTGACCTCAGGTAAGACCTTTTTTGAAAAGACCATCAGTCTGAATAAGACAGTATCAGCGTTTATCAACATTATCCGCTCCATACCGTTTATTATTCTGGTGGTATTCTCACTGCCTCTAACCTTTATTCTGGTGGGAACAAAAATCGGTCCGATTGCAGCCTCAGTACCTTTATCAATCGCAGCCATCGTCTTCTTTGCAAGACTGGTTGAGAGTGCTCTGAAGGAGGTTGATGCAGGTGTAATCGAAGCTGCAATTGCAACAGGAGCCTCTCATTCTCTGATTATCAGAAATGTTCTTTTAGTTGAAGCTGCACCAGCAATTGTCAGAGGCATCACCATAACCTTCATCAATCTTATCGGCTGCTCAGCAATGGCTGGCATGGTCGGTGGCGGCGGTATCGGTAATCTTGCGATCCAGTATGGTTATTACAGATACGAAACCGGTGTAATGATCTTTACTATCGTGGTACTGGTTGTTATCGTACAGTTAGCACAGTTAACCGGCGACAGAATTGCCAGACTGCTGACCCACTAACAGAAAGAATAAGGTTACTCATGATTACTCTAAGTGAAAGAACAAAATATTTTACTGATTCGGTCATACGTCGTATGACCAGAATCTGCAACGGCTGCGGTGCTATCAATCTCTCCCAGGGATTTCCTGATAATCCGCCGCCATTTGAAGTGACTCAGAGTCTTTCAGAGATTGCACTTAGCGGACCACATCAGTATTCAATCACTTTCGGAGCTCAGGATACCAGAGAGGCACTCTCAGCTAAAATCGAGCACTTCTCCGGTATCAGATATAATCCTGATACTGAGCTCTGTATTACCTGCGGCGGCACAGAAGCCATGATGAGCGCAGTTATGGCAACCTTAAATCCAGGCGATAAGATAGCCATCTTCTCACCTTTTTATGAGAATTACGGAGCTGATGCCATTCTCTGTGGAGCAGAACCTATCTATGTACCGCTGCATACTCCTGACTTCTCATTTGATGAGAAAGAACTTGAGAACGCATTTTCACAGGGAGCAAAAGCCCTAATCCTATGTAATCCATCAAATCCAAGCGGCAAGGTATTTACCCGTGATGAGCTTTTAACCATTGCAAAGCTTGTAGAAAAGTACAACGCCTTTGTGATTACCGACGAGGTTTATGAGCACATCATTTTCGAGCCTTACAGCCACACCTACTTTGCCTCACTGGAGGGTATGAGAGATAGAACCATTATGTGTAACTCTCTATCTAAGACATACTCTATTACAGGCTGGAGACTTGGCTATGTAGCTGCACCTCCAGAGGTTATGGACAGAATCAGAAAGGTTCATGACTTTCTTACCGTCGGAGCAGCAGCTCCTCTGCAGAAGGCAATTATCAAGGGTCTGACTCTGCCGGATTCATACTATCAGGATGTAAGAAAACTCTTCACCCACAGAAAGAATCTTTTCTGCGGTGGACTTAAGAAGCTTGGTCTTGATTTCTATGAGCCTCAGGGCACTTACTTCGTGCTGGTTGATATAAGCTCCTTTGGCTATGACGACGACTATCAGTTCTGTCTTGATCTGGCCAATAAGATTAAAGTTGGTGCAGTGCCTGGTTCATCATTCTTCAAAGAGAAAGAGAACCGTTATATCCGACTGCACTTTGCCAAGTCAGATGAGGTTCTTAACAGTGCATTAAAAAATCTTGAGAATATTCATACGCTTAAAAAATAACTCTAAAAACTCCTTTATTTCAGGGATACACATACCTCGTTCACAACTCCTTATATCTTCTTCATAAGGAGTTTTTTTTACCTCTTATAAATTTCAGTTATAGCCAACCATAAAAATATAGTATTAGACAGATTTTGTATATTTTATAAAATGCTACATATTATTCACGGATACAGTTTTATTAGATAAAGAAACGATATATCCAATAATTATTATAAATAAACATACCATAAAGAATAGCTATACAAAGTTATAGCAAATAACTATAAGGTTCGAGATATGTACGAAATATTATGGCACGGACGAGGTGGCCAGGGAGCCTTTACTGCAGCAAAACTACTGTCTGCAGCCTGGACCTTCAAAGCCGATGAGAACAAGGCACTTGCCTTCCCTTCTTTCGGTCCTGAAAGACGTGGAGCCCCTGTCAGAGCTTTCTCAAGACTGGGAAGCGGTTCTTTAGGAGATCGCTCTCAGATAAAGAAAGCTGACTACGTGGTCTTTCTGGATGACACTCTGTTCGACGAACAGGCATATGAGGAATTAAAGGAAAACGGAAAGATCATTCTCTGCACCAAAGAGAAAGTAAACGATGATCGGGTTCTATGCATCGACGGACAGAAGATTGCTCTTGATATTTTAAAAAGACCTATTACCAATACTGTGGTTCTGGGAGCTCTTCTTAAGGTCTTTAATGCCATAAAAATCGAAGATTTAAAGCCTGCTGTACAGAAGCTGATGTCACCAAAAATCGCAGATATCAACCTTGAGGCAATCAGATTTGCCTATGAGGAGGAGGTCTGATGATTCGTGATGTTAATGAAAAAGCTTTTACAACCTTAAAAAACATCCCATTTGCACCAGCATACAAACACACTCTGGTAAGTGTAAATAGCGGTTTCAGAACTGAAAAACCAGTCTGCAACAGGGATAAATGTAACGGCTGTTTTCTATGCTACCTGTACTGTCCTGACGGAGTCATAAGTAAGGATGGGGAAAGTATCAGCATAAATTATGACTACTGCAAGGGCTGCGGTATCTGTCAGAAGATCTGCCGCAAGGACGCAATTCATATGGAGAAGGAAAGATAATGACCAAGGAGTTTCTCTCAGGAAATGAGGCATTTGCTTATGGAGTAAAGCTCTCCAGGCCACATGTTATCTCAGCCTATCCAATAACACCACAGACTACGGTTGTTGAAAAGCTTGCAACCCTGGTCGAGAAAGGTGAATTAAAAGCTGATTTCATCCATGTTGAGTCAGAGCATTCAGCTTTATCAGCAGCTATAGGAGCTAGTGCTGTGGGTGCAAGAACCTTTACAGCAACTTCCTCACAGGGCCTTCTGTATATGGCTGAATGCCTTCCTTACGCAGCAGGTGGCAGATTTCCGATTGTAATGATGAATGCAAATCGTTCTACTGCTCTGCCATGGAATATCTACGGTGATCAGAGAGATTCTCTGACTCTTTTGGATTCAGGCTGGATTCAGGCCTATGCAAAGGATGCCCAGGAGGCTTTAGATCTGGCTTTAATGAGTTTCTATATTGCAGAGGATAAACGTGTTGCTACCCCTGTAATGGTAAACCTTGATGGCTTTACTCTGACTCATACCTATGAGGCAGTTGAGGTTCCATCAGATGATGAAGCGGAGGGATTTCTTCCTGATTATGAAACAGATAACAAACTCTCACTCGAAGAACCAAAGAATATGGCCTTCACTGCAGGACCAGATACCAACACCGAATTCAAATATAAGGAACATCTGGGCGTACTTGCAGCAAGGGATGTCATTTCAGAATGTGAAGGACGTTTTGAAGAATACTTCGGACGTAAGTACACAGGACTTGTGGAGCAGTACCGTACAGAGGACGCTGAATACATAGTCATAACCCTTGGCACCCTGTACAAGAGTGTCTGCGAATGTGTGGATAAGCTCCGCGACAGAAACAGGAAGGTTGGCTGTCTGAGACTCAGATACCTGAGACCTTTCCCTAAGACAGAGCTGATTGAAGCTCTGAAGGGAGTTAAAGCTGTCGGCGTTCTGGAGAAGGATATCTCCTTTGGCAATGAAGGTACGGTTTATACCAATGTCTGCTCAGCACTGCAGCAGAGCAGTTTTAATCAGCCTTGCTCCAACTATATAGCAGGACTTGGCGGCAGAGATGTTCCCCTCTCTGATATTGAGGAGATCTTTGAAGATCTTGAAAGAGAACAGAACGGTGTTCATTTTGTCGGACTTGAGGAGTAGCCATGAGCGTTAATGTAAATACACTTCGTGAAGATGAATACTTCTTCGGTCACAAGGCTTGCGCCGGCTGTGGCGGTGCTCTGGCAGTGAGAATCGCGCTCAAGGTTATCGGCCCTAATGCCATTGCAACCATCCCTGCAGGATGTATGTCTGCTGTTGGATTTAACTTCCCTCAGCTGTGCTTTAAGAACAATGCCATCATTTCAACCTTTGCGGGAACCGCATCAATGATGACTGGAATTGAGGCTGGACTTAAGGCTCTTGGTAAAAAGGATTACAAGGTGGTTGGTTTCGCCGGAGACGGCGGTACTGCTGATATCGGAATCCAGGCGCTTTCAGGAGCCATCGATAGAAACGACGATGTGCTTTATATCTGCTATGACAATGAAGCCTATATGAATACCGGTATTCAGAAAAGCTCACTGACACCTTTCGGTGCCAGAACAACAACTACACCGGCAGGAAGGAATATTAAGGGAAATCAGAAGGTTAAGAAGAATATGTTTGAAATCGTGGCAGCACACGGAATCAGATACTGCGCCACAGCAAGCATCGGCTACCTTCAGGATTTCATGAATAAGGTTGAGAAAGCTGCATCTATCAAGGGAACCTCCTACATTCATGTGCTGGCTCCATGCCCAACCGGCTGGGGAATAAAAACCGATGAATGTGTAGAGGTTGCCAAAGAGGTTGTGGACTGCGGACTGTGGTACCTGGCTGAGTATGAGCACGGAACCTACAGACTGAACAGAAGACCTCGCGAATTTACAGATGTGGCCCACTACATCAGACGTCAGGACAGATTCAAGCATCTTTCTGACACTGAAATTAAAGAGATTACTCTTCAGAGAGATGCCAAGTGGCAGCTTCTGGATAAACAGTATTTTTCAAAATAAATTTAATAACAAGAGGAAATATAAAATGCCTATCAACGATACCAAGTATTGGAACGAGGAACTGGAAACCATATCACGTCAGGACCTCGAAAAGCAGCAGTTAAAGGATCTTAAGAAGATCGTTAAATATGCCTATGACAATTCTCCTTACTACAAGAGAGCATTTGATCAGGCAGGAGTTAAACCTGAGGATATCGTAACCTTAAAGGATATCGAGAAATTCCCATTCATGGACAAAAAGACTCAGCGTGAGACTCAGGGAAAGGGTTCTTTCCTAGGTGAGCTGTGTGCTGTACCGGAGAATGATGTTGTATTCATTTCAACTTCATCAGGTTCAACCGGTGTTCCTACCATCTCTCCATTCACTCAGAAGGACTTTGATGAGTTCCAGGAGACTGAGGCACGCTGGTTCTGGCAGGTTGGTGTAAGACCAAATGACCGTTATGTACACGCACTGAATTTCTCACTGTACGTTGGCGGTCCTGATGTTATCGGTGCTCAGAAAACCGGTGCACTGTGCATCTGGGGCGGTACACTTCCATCAGAAAGACTTCTGTGGGTTCTTCAGAACTACAAGCCAACCGTAATCTGGACTTCACCATCATATGCATGGCAGCTTGGTGAGAAGGCATTAAAGAACGGTATTGATCCTAAGAAGGATTTAAACATCAAGAAGATCATCGTTGCAGGTGAGCTTGGCGGTTCAATCAACGAAACCCGTAAAGCTATTGAGGAGCTATGGGGAGCTGAGGTTTACGACTTCTACGGTCTGTCAGACATCTTCGGTGCCTGCGCTGCAATGTGTGAATACAAGGATGGTCTGCATATCGCAGAGAACCATATTCTGGTTGAAACTGTTGATCCTCAGACTGGTGAAGTGCTGCCTCCTGGCTCAAAGGGTGAGTTCGTATTCACAACTCTACGTAAGCATGCCCGTCCTCTGATCCGTTTCAGAACCGGTGATATCGGCTGGATTGACACCTCAAAGTGCAAGTGCGGCAGAACCCATGGCAGAATCCATGTTCTTGGCCGTAAGGATGATATGTTCATTGTAAGTGCTGTTAACGTCTTCCCTTCAGACGTTGAAGCAGGTATCAGAAGTATCCCAGGTCTGACCGGTGAATACCGCATCAGAATCTACGATCAGGATTACACCTGCAAGTATGCAGTTGAGGTTGAGAAGAAGGCAGAGAACGATCAGGATGATGCAGAAGTAATCAACACTGTATCTAATACCCTGAAAGCCAGAATCGGTGTAAAACCTGCAAATGTGGTTGTACACAAGGATGGCGGTCTGAATACACGTTCTGAGCACAAATCAAAGCGCGTTATTGATGAACGTGAGCACAAGCTGGATTCTTAAAGCCTGATTGTAGGGCGCTGGAGAAACAGAACTCCGGCGTCTTTTAGCCCCAAAACAGTGAATTTTCAAAAAAAAACATTAATTTTATAAAAAAAACTTTATTTCATTTTTCTGTTGTTGTATAAATATAATAAACAAAGGGAATATTTTACTATGACAAATTTATATTTACATAGCAATACAGAGAGCACAGACATCAGTCTGCGCACCTATACCTTTGTTTTCTCTCCAAAGAACCTATCTTTATACTGTTGTAACTGTTGTTGTTAGAAAAGACAGCTAATACACAGACTTAGACTTAACTTAAGTCTTTTACATCAAAGCAGAAAGCTTTGATTCTCAAAATAAAATCGACACAGAAAGTGGGATTAAAAAATGACAACATATCAGGGCAGCGTTACAGCCAGAATTTGCGCATGGGCTAGAGCTTATTATTCAAAAAGCGAAAATCAACCAAGTTTTAATGATTATCTGGCAGAGAAAATCATTGAAGATGACAAGAAGCTTCTTCTGAATCTAATCCTGAAAAAACGCAGACAGGAGCAGGGGGTATTCAAAAAGAACGTCCTTGATCTGATTCTGCCAATTCCTGTTTCAAGAAGTATCTTTGCTGAGCGCGAATTTCTTGATTTCAAAGAGAAAAATCCATCTGCTCAGTATCTGATTCTGGGAGCAGGTCTTGATACCTTCGCCTGGAGAGATACCTCTGATAAGACAAGCTACTTTGAGGTTGATCACCCATTCTTCCAGAGCATCAAGAAGCAGAGAATCAAGAATCTTCATCTTGAAAACAGAGCAATCTTTGTTCCTGTTGATTTCAGAACAGATTCTCTTAAGGAAAAACTGAAGCAGGCTGGTTTTGACAGCAGTAAGCCAACCTTTGTTACCATCATGGGTTTATCTTACTACCTCAATTTCTCAACCTTCATCTCTACACTCAAAGATATTCTAGAGCTTTCATCAAAAGTTACTGTTCTCTTTGATTTTTATGAAGAAAAACCATTATCAGACACCGACAGACGCTTTGAAGAGCTTAAGAATCTGACAAGTTATGTGGGTGAGCCTATGAGCGATGGCTACAAGGCTTCAAATGTTGTTAACACACTTGAACAGCTGGGTTTTGCTGTAAAGCATCTAACACCTTATGAAATAAAGGAAAAAATTCTTTCCGGTCAGATAAAAAAAATTAAGGCCTATGACAACGTACATTTCATAAAAGCAGAAAAACTATAAGGAAACTACCATGAAAAACTATTCACACATTGAGACATCTTTTATCCACGGCGGTATCAGCACTGACGAATATACAGGCGCAGTAAACGTACCTATTTATCAGACATCAACCTATGCACAGAAGAATATCGGCGGAGATGTTAAATGGGAATACTCAAGAACCGGTAATCCAACCAGAGCTGCTCTGGAAAGTCTGATTGCCGAGCTTGAAGGCGGAAATGCAGGTTTTGCATTCGGTTCAGGAATGGCAGCACTTACTGCTGTAATCTCTCTTTTTAAAACCGGAGATAAAATCCTGATTTCATCAAATGTGTACGGTGGAACCTACCGAGTTTTAGACAAAGTCTTCTCTAATTTCGGTATTACCGATGAGATTACCGACACTACCAAGGAAGGTGTTTTTGAACAGGCTATCACTCCTGATGTAAAGGCAGTGATTATTGAAACTCCAGCCAACCCTCTGTTAACAGTTACAGATCTCGAGGCAATAGCAAAAATAGCTCACAAGCATAATCTTGTGGCAATTGCAGATAATACCTTCATGACACCTTACCTGCAGAGACCTCTTGAGCACGGTTTTGACATCGTTGTTCACAGTGCAACCAAATATTTAGGCGGTCATTCTGATGTGGTAGCAGGCCTTGTAGTAACCAGAAAGCCTGAACATTCAGAGAGGATTGCCTTCATCCAGAATGCAACCGGTGGAGTTGCAGGTCCATTTGACTCATTCCTGATGATAAGAGGTATCAAGACTCTGGCAGTACGTATGGACAGACATGCACAGAATGCTCATGATATTGCTGAATACCTGCAGATTAACAGCGATGTTAAGACTGTTTACTATCCAGGTCTTACCAGCTTTAAGGGTCATGAGATCCACAAGAAGCAGGCTAAAAACGGTGGCGCCATGATCTCATTTGAACTGACAGAGGATCATGACATCAGAAAATTCTTTGGAAGCCTGAGACTTATTTCTCTTGCTGAAAGCCTTGGCGGTGTTGAATCTCTGGTATGCCATCCAGCCTCAATGACTCACGCTTCTATTCCAAGAGATCTGAGAATAAAACTAGGTATTACAGACAATCTGATAAGACTTTCAGTAGGCATCGAGAATGCTTCAGATCTTATCTCAGACATCAAACAGGCAATCGAAAAAAGCAGAATTTAGGAGAAAAAATGTTTTATTACAATTCAATCAAGGATCTAATCGGTAACACTCCCCTGGTAAAACTGAACCAGATTGTAAGCAGTGATTCAGTGAACCTGTTTGCAAAGCTTGAGCTCTACAATCCAGGCGGCTCAGTCAAGGATCGTACCGGTACCTATATGATTGAAGATCTGGAAAGAAAGAAGCTTCTCAAAAAAGGCGGCACTATTATTGAGGCAACTGCAGGAAATACCGGTCTGGGTATTGCCATGGCTGCCCTGAACAAAGGCTATAAGATTATCTTTGTTGTACCTGAAAAGTTCTCTGAAGAAAAGCAGATCCTGATGAAAGCGCTTGGTGCTGAGATTATCAGCTCTCCTCGCGAGGAAGGAATGCTTGGTGCCTCAAGACGAGCAGAGGAACTGAGAGCTAAGATCCCTGATTCAGTAACCCTTAACCAGTTTGGCAATATGTCTAATCCTCTGGCCCATTATGAAACCACCGGACCTGAAATCTACAAGGCTCTGGATGGACAGATTGATTATGTCGTAGCAGGTGCCGGTTCTGGCGGTACCTACAGCGGTGTACTTAAGTATTTAAAGGAACAGAATCCAAATATTAAGGGAATACTTGCTGATCCATACGGTTCAACCATGGGTGGCGGTGAACACCATGATTACAACATCGAAGGTATTGGTAACGACTTCATTGCCGATACCATGGATATCAAACTGGTTGATGAGGTAATCAAGATTTCAGATGACGATGCCTTTGAAGCTTCAAAACTTCTTGCAAGAAAGGAAGGTATCTTTGCAGGTTCATCATCAGGAGCAGCTCTAAGTGCATCACTAAAGCTTATCCAGCAGGGTGTAAAAGGAAACATCGTTACCATCTTCCCAGATCGCGGTGACAGATATTTCTCAAAGGGTTTATATAACTAGTTTTTGTTATTAACTTATTTGTTCATGGTTGGTAGAACGGCTGCTCTGATTATTCAGGCCCGGAGACTAGAGTCGTTCTACCCTTTTTGTCTAGGGATTGAGAATTAGGAGTTAAAACCGTATTTGATACTGCATTTTCTCATGCAGAACCAGGTCAGAATCAGAGAACTTATCTCAGCTACCACAATAGCCAGCCAGATACCGTTGGCTCCAATCAGTACAGGCAGAATCAGAATTGCGCCTATCTCAAAGATAAAGGTTCTGAAAATCGAAATAACTGCCGAAACCACACCATTGTTAAGCGCTGTAAAGAAAGCCGATCCGAAAATTGCAATTCCACTGAACAGGAAAGATACGGCATAAAGCTTTAATGCATGCGAAGTCAGATAACACAGCTCCTTGTCATAGCCTACGAAAATCGATGCCAGCAGATCAGAGAATACCTCTGACACCAGAACAATAATGGCACCGCCGATTAATACAAGCTTTAAGGCTCTAATCAGAATCGTCTTGAGCATCTGCTTTCTTCTGGCACCAAAGTTATAGCTGAATATCGGTGCACTTCCGGTAGCAAAGCCATAGAAGGCTGCGGTAAACAGGAAGCTTAGGTACATAATTACACCAAAGGCGGCTACACCATTGTCGCCATAGGTCTTTATAAGCTGGAAATTATAAACAATGGTAACCACGCTTACAGCGATATTGGTAACCATCTCTGACATACCGTTGAAGCAGGATTTAGTCAGAACCTTAATATCAAACTCAGGATTTCTTGATAAAGACAGCAGTGAATCGTTCTCTCTTGAAAAATAGATAAGAGCAACAATGACACTTATCACCTGACTTAGAACCGTTGCTATAGCCGCGCCTTTAAGTCCCATATCAAAGACAATGATGAACAGAGGATCAAGCACCATGTTCAGGACACCGCCTAAAAGAGTGATACAGAAACCGAGCTTTGGCTTTTCTGCTGTCACAAAGAATCCCTGAAGAGAGAAGGACAGAATAAAGAACGGTGTGGACAGAAACAGATATTCTGCATACATGGTTGCGTAATACAGCAGTTCTCCCTGAGCACCAAGCATTCTTGAGAGTGGCTCAGAGAAGAAAAAGCAGACAATTCCAAAGACAGAACCTATTCCCAGCATGGAATAGATGAACATTGAAAAATAGGAGTTAGCCTTTTCTCTGTCACCTTTTCCCAGACAGATTCCGACAAGTGCATTGCCTCCTGAGCCAATCATAAGACCAATAGCAGCTGCAATAGGAAACAGAGGATAAATAAGATTTACCGCTGCAAAAGGAACCTTGCCCACAAAGTTAGAGACAAAGAATCCATCCACCATGGTATAGATGGAAGTAAATACCATCATGGCGATGGCGGGGAAAGTAAAGACAATAAGTTTATGAAAATCAAAGTTATCAGACAAATGTATTCGCATAGAAAGCTCACCCGAGCTCTCAAAAAGAACTTATTGCAGCCTGATTTTCACTGTGACGAAGAGACAGTTATCCTGAGGAATCATTGGATTTCTCTTAGGGATTTATGGTCAGGATATTTTATATGAGAAATATTTTGAATTTATAGAGTGATTTTCCACTTTATAATCAGGCTAAATGAGTTCTTTTTGAAAACTTCT
This sequence comes from Succinivibrio sp., assembly GCA_017959135.1. Classification (GTDB taxonomy): domain Bacteria; phylum Pseudomonadota; class Gammaproteobacteria; order Enterobacterales; family Succinivibrionaceae; genus Succinivibrio. Next base: position 12,719 of record JAGDBH010000264.1, read on the forward strand.
TGTTTTATAAAAATATTTCTAACCTATTTATAAGGCTAGACACCAAATTCGCTTTTATCAAAATTAATGCTTGTGGAAGATGATCCTTTTCTCACCGGCAGAATTTTGAGCATGTAAAAGATCACAGACCAAAGTTTTTTGTTTGGAAAAAAACTCAACATCTCCTTGTATGATTCCATTAATGACAAACGCGTTATATACGTCATGCCTTTCATATCAAGCGAGAACAGAAGAATTAAAAGAACGGAAAGTTTGAACTATTTCTCATTATAAATTAATTTTTTTCTTAAAATATCATCTTGATTTTAAAGATAATTGCTTATTTAAAGATTAGATTAATACTTTTTAATCGAAAATTAGTGATCCTTATACTATCTTTATTTGAAACGTCACCTAAACTTAAAAGCAGACACTTGTTATGGAGGGTGTATGGCTAAAAAACCAAAGATTATTGGCAGCAATGATATTATGTTATCTCTATGCCAGAGTGTTTCTTCTGTTTTAACTTCAGCAACTGGTAAGAAAACCGACTTTGTGCCACTGGTCCAGAAGATTTCTAAAACTGTTCTGACCCCAGATATCGGTACCTTCGTTATGTTTACCGGTTCCTTCTCAGGTATGGTGGTTATCAATTTCCCTAAAGAAACCGCAATGGAGCTATACAAAGCCTATCTGAGCAACATGGGTCTGCCTGAATCTGAAATGGCTAAGAACTACACACAGGATGAGGTAAGTAATTCACTTGGTGAGTTAATGAACCAGATTATTGGTGATTTTACTCGTTGTGTTAGCGAAAGTTTGCACATTAGGATCGACCAATCACAGCCAAAAATGTTAGTATTACCACGTGAAGTTCAGATTAATATTTCTGTTGATCTGGATAATCCTATTTACGGCAAGGTAACTTTCAATACTGAATCAGGTAATGTATTCTATGTTGAACTTGCTATGGATGATACTACATTTACTGCTATTCGTGATTTTGAGACCAAGAGTGTAGAGTCTCCTGATGACATTTTGGAGCAGTATAAAGTTTAACGATATTTAGATATTTATTACATGACAGATACTATCAAAAAAGCTGTCTTAGATTTTAGAAAAACCAAATTTGTAACCAGCGCACCAGATATTTCGAAGCTACCGGAGGATCTGGGCGCTGAAATTGCTATTATTGGTAGATCTAATTCAGGCAAATCTTCATCAATTAACGCAATTTGCGATCAGAAAAATCTAGCCAAAACCAGTAGAACCCCAGGTCGTACCAGACTGATTAACCTTTTTACGGTTACCGATAAGAAGTATCTTGTAGATCTTCCTGGATACGGTTATGCTCAGGTTCCTGAAAACATGAAAAGACAGTGGCAGAAATCCATGACCGACTATCTTCAGCAGAGAAAGAGTCTTTGCGGCATTGTGGTCACCATGGATATCAGAACACCACTTCGAGATCATGACCGCATGATCATCGACTGGTCTATTGCATCCAATCTGCCAGCCCTTATACTGCTGACCAAGGCAGATAAGTTTGGAGTCAACAAACGCAAGGAAATGGTAGGCGAAGTTAGAACCGCTCTTTCAGAGTTCGGTGGCAACTTCAAGATTATCGCTTTCTCAGCACTTAAAAAGATTGGCATTGACGAAACCAGAGAAGTATTAAAGAACTGGTTCGATCTTGCACACACTGACAACGAATAAATAAAGACATTATGAAAAAAGGAACTCTCTACATCGTGTCAGCTCCATCAGGAGAAGGCAAATCATCTCTAATTGACTCTATTTTAAAGAGATTCAATCTTGATGATTCACTAAGACTTTCTGTATCTCATACCACACGTCAGCCAAGACCTGGCGAGGTTGACCATGTAAGCTATCACTTCGTTTCCAACGAAGAGTTTGAAGCCCTGATTGCCCGTGGCGCCTTCTATGAGTATGCCCATGTGTTTGATCACTACTACGGTACCTCAAAGGAAATTGTTGAACAGTGGCTTAATGAAGGAAAGGATGTACTTTTAGACATCGACTGGCAGGGAGCAAGACAGATTAGAGAGCAGACTCCTGATGCCAAGGGAATCTTTATTATTCCACCTTCACTTGAAGAGCTTCACCGCAGACTTGTTAGCCGTGCAACCGATGCTCCTGAAGTAATCGAGAAGAGAATGAACAAGGCTATAGGCGAGATTTCTCATTACGATGAATACGACTACGTCATCATCAATGATGATTTTGAGGAAAGTGTTCTGAATATGAGGTCAATAATTCTGGCTAACATAGCCAAACTCGATAAAAAGAAGGAAGAAATATCTAAACTTTTTGATTTGAACACAAACTAATTTGCTTGAATTGGGATTTTTTAGTGTATAATTGACCCTGCTTTGTCGCTGGTAAAAGCAGGTCTTGTCTTCTAAGCTCCAAAAATACTAAAGAAAAGATCTCAATGTCACATTGGGATTGAGTGTTTTTTGACTTAAAAAAGACTGGGTTATACTGTTTTTTCTTCAGTTTAATTTTTTTGTCTTTACCAGAAACAAAATTATCACCTGCATAGTGCAATAGTGATAATAAAGATCAATACGCCGCATAAGCGTGTCTAATATATTGTATTAGACTATTTATCGGTATAGAATTTTCATATGAAGTAAGTAAAAGACTTTGTAAAGATAAGAGTCTCGGTTTACCTTCATATAGAAATGAAAAGTAAAGACAGACTTTAATCGTTTTAAAGGTACAGATTATGGCAAGAGTTACCGTTGAAGATGCTGTAAAGAAAGTTGGTAATCGTTTTGATTTAATTCTTCTTGCAGCCCGCCGTGCACGTCAGATTGCTTCAGGAAGCAATCCACTTGTAGAGGAAGATAAGGATAAGCCAACCGTAATTGCTCTTCGTGAAATCGAAGAAGGCTTAATTACTAAAGAATTCTTAGATAAGCAGGATAGAAAAGATCACCTACGTGATTCTTCTGTTCACCCTGCTGACAACGAATTTGCTCCTATTGATGGCGTAGAGATGTTTAGCTAATAGGAGCTCTCTATGGGGGAAGATAAGTGCTTTATTCCTAAGTGTGAAGGTACCACTCCATTAGACCAAGCTTTATCTTCTCCTAACTTTCCTTACTATGAGCATTTAAGAGCCCAGCTCTGCTCATACCTCCCACAGAACCTCATAGATCAGATTGACCGATGTTTCTTCGTGGCTGATTTAGCCCATAAGGATCAGAAACGAGCATCAGGTGAGCCTTATATCATCCATCCTATCGCTGTAGCGACAGTTATTGCCCAGCTGCATCTTGATGCAGAATCAATTGAGGCTGCCCTTCTGCATGACGTGGTTGAAGATACCATGGTAACAGAGCAGATGATTGAGGATGAATTCGGCGCTACTGTCAGAGCTTTGGTACAGGGCGTAACCAAACTGGATAAACTACGCTTCCAGGACTACAAAGAAGCTCAGATGGAAAACTTTAGAAAAATGATTCTGGCCATGACCAAGGATATCAGAGTTATTCTTCTAAAGCTTGCAGACAGAACCCATAATATGAGAACTCTGGGTGCGCTAAGACCAGACAAGCGCATCAGAATTGCAAAGGAAACACTGGATGTCTTTGTTCCTATTGCAAACAGACTGGGTATTTCCGAGATCCGTCAGGAACTCGAAGAGCTCTGCATGGCATCTATCTACCCAACCAGATACAGAGTATTAAAGGCAGCTGTTACCAGAGCAAGAAATAACCGTAAAGAGGTTGTTTCCAGCATGCTTACTGCCATAAAAAACCGCCTTAACGAATCAAATATCGAGGCAAGAGTTCTAGGCAGAGAAAAGAGACTGTACTCCATCTATCGCAAAATGGTTCAGAAAGAACTGCAGTTCAGCGAGATTATGGATGTATACGGCTTTAGAATCATTCTGAAGGATGTTGATACCTGTTATCGTGTTCTAGGACAGATGCATAATCTGTTTAAACCACGGCCTAACGGCTTTAAGGATTATATTGCCATTCCTAAGCTCAATGGCTACCAGTCTCTTCACACCTCCCTGATCGGACCTCACGGTGTTCCTATTGAGGTTCAGATCCGTACCGAGTTTATGGATCAGATGGCAGCAAGAGGTGTTGCCGCACACTGGGCATACAAGGAGAGCGGTTCAAAGGCTGTATCAACTGCATCTCAGAAGAATGCTCAGGACTGGATTAAGAATCTGATTGATCTTCAGCAGAGTGCAGGTTCATCACTGGAATTTGTGGAAGATGTAAAAACCGATTTATTCCCGGATTCAATCTTCGTATTTACACCGGACGGTACTATCTACAATCTGCCTAAGGGCGCTACCCCTGTAGATTTTGCCTACGCTCTGCACACTGATATCGGTCACCACTGCATCGGCGCACGAGTTAATCACCACGTCTTCCCTCTATCAAGAAGTCTGCAGTCAGGACAGTCAGTCGAGATTATTACCTCATCATCAGCCTGCCCTAACGCTATCTGGTTATCTACAGTTGTAACCTCAAGAGCACGTTCCTCAATCAGACAGTATCTGAAGGGACTGCGTTCTCAGGAATGTCAGCTCATCGGTCGCCGTCTGCTGCAGAATGCTCTAAGACCAACCAGAATCGAATCTCTTTCAGAGGAACAGATCAAGAGCATTGTCGAGAACTTCAACGAGCCAAATATCGAGACACTGTTTACAGATATTGCCATGGGTAATATTCTTACTGTTGCAGTGGTTAAGTTCCTTGATCCTGACTCACATAAGCACCACGAGCTTCCAGTCAAGGGAACAGGCGGTATGCCGTTTACCTATGCTCAGTGCTGTATGCCTATTCCTGGCGACAAGATTATCGCTCATATCGCTCAGGGTAGAGGTATTGTTATCCACAATATCAACTGTAAGAATCTAAGAGAGAATGAAAGAGGCCCAGGCAAGTCTCTGAATGTAAGCTGGAATCTTCCAGTTACCGCCAATATGGACTTTAAGACCAGTCTCTTCATCGAACTTGAGAACAGACAGGGTATTCTCTCTGAGATTTCCAATGCCATTGATATTGCCGGCTCAAGAATCGAGAGTATCAATTCTGATCTGAAGGATGAAAAGACCTTCCTGATAAACCTTATTATTACTGTTAGAGACAGACTCCACCTGGCAGCTGTACTAAGAAGAGTAAAAGCTGTACCAAATGTGATCACTATCTATCGCAGACGATAGAATCATTTGATATCACTTGGAATTTCGCTATATTTTATAATAAACGGGAATATTTTTAGCGAAATCCGAGTCCTACAATGAAAAGAATCAAAGACGCCTTCATCAATACAGAAACACTGAAAAAAGACAGAGAAATGCTGGAAAAGTTTTATCTGTCCAATGTTGAAAACCTCTCCTTTACTAATCCAGAAGGCTACGAATTAACTGCATCCAGACTGGTTGTAGATAATCCTGTTGAAAGTCTTGTGATTATTCCTGGACGTGGTGAAATCGCACACAAGTTCTGTGAACTTTTCTATTCATTATCAAAGCTTAAGGTTTCTGCAGTAGTTATCTTTGCAAGAGGACAGGGAAGCTCAACACGAGTTCTTCCTGACCGTCA
>JAGDBH010000265.1 GCA_017959135.1 Succinivibrio sp.
AACCCTGGCCGAAACCGTAGAATAATGAGGTCAGATAGAATGCATTTACTGAGTGAGGGAATGCAAATCTGATTGCCATTGCGATGCACAGTGTTACACATGCCATCAGCAGACAGTTTCTCTTGCCTGCAATCTTCAGCATAAATGGCAGCAGAAGAATCATGGTGGCAAATCTGCCTGCATTAACCAGAAGACCGTAGGTGCCAACCAGCTCAGGATCGTTCAGGAAGTACTTGCAGAAGTAGATGTTAACTGTGTTGAAGGTAACATCAGAGGTACATACGAATACCATTGCAAGGGTCAGCATTACCCAGTAGCGGTTTGAGAACAGGCCTTTCATAGCCTTCTTGAAGTTACGCTGCTCTGGGGATGGAACAGGGGATGCAATTCGCTCGTGACAGAAGAAAAAGGTTACAAAGAATACAGCCGCACCGATTACACCGATGGTCAGGAAGGTGTAGGTCCATGCACGGGCATTGTTTCCGTAGAAGTTAACCAGCGGCATGGTGATAGCGGTGATGGTTGCATTACCTGCAGCCGCGAGCACCATTCTGTAGATAACAATTACAGATCTCTCGTAACTGTCTCTTGTCATCATGGTACTCATCGCGCCGTAAGGAAGATTGATAGCTGTATATACAACAGTGATAGTAAAGTTGTATGAGAAGAAAATATAGATAAGTTTAGCGGTGTCGCCTAAACCTTCAGGTACGGAGAACAGTAGGGTTGCACCAAGAATATAAGGGATCAGCATACGCAGGATCCATGCTCTTGCCTTGCCGTATGGTGATACGGTACGTTCGATCAGGTGTCCCATGAAGATATCAGAGAATCCGTCGAATAATCTTGATGCCAGCATTAAGGTAGCAACAATACCAACGTTAACGCCTACATACTCTGTGTAATAGAACATCAGGAAGGCCTGAGTTGCCACGTAAAGCATGCAGCTTGCGAAATCTCCCAGACCGTAGGCAACTTTTTCAGTTACTCCGATTGGAAGCGGTTTATCGGCACGATTCTTTAATGCTTCAATAACCATTTTTAAATGACTCCTTATTTATTTAATTTTACAACTGCGGCAGCACATGGTCCAATAACCAGCTTATTGTCAGTGATGCTTACAGTATCTGAACTTTGCAACAGTAATTCTTCATCGTCAGAAAGCTGAATCTCAAGATTGCGATCCTCGAAGTTACAGAAGATTCCAACCTTATGCTGATCATCAGCTCTGGTGTATGCGATTACTTCATCTGAATGCAGGTCAATCTCTTCAAAACGACCATAGGTAAAGCAGTTTAGAAGGTCCTCAGACTTTCTTAGAGCTGTCAGTTTCTTATAGTAGTTAAGAACAGAATTCTTATCTTTTTTCTGTGACTCGACATTCAGGGACCTGTAGTCCTGGTGTACTTTCATCCAAGGTGTTCCGGTTGAGAAACCGGCATTTACAGAATCATCCCAGAGCATAGGAGTTCTGGCATTGTCACGGGCATGATTGTTTAATGCATCTAAAGCCTGTTCTTCAGTTAATCCGTGAGCAAGGCATTTTTTATATTCATCGTGTGAGAGCAGGTCTTTGAATTCGTCAAGGCTGTCAAAATGAGTATTGGTCATACCCAGTTCCTGTCCCTGGAAAATAAATGGCAGTCCGCGAAGGAACATGAAGGCGGTAGCCAGAGCCTTTGCGCCATTTGCATTCTGCTGATGAGGCTTTAGGTACAGACTTACTGAACGAGGCTCATCGTGGTTTTCAAGGATAGGGCAGATAAATCCGCTCAGACCAACCTTTTTCTGGGTTGAGAAGTTATGATCTCTGTAGTGCTTAACTGTTGAGTGAGGGAATGCATAGTAGCCTGGCAGAGATTCATACAGCTCACGTGCAGAGAAATCAAATAAGGTTGAGAAACAGCCGTTGTCACCGTACAGCTTTGGCAGAACCTCATCGCTGACACCAAAAGCCTCTGCAACTGTAAGTGCATTGTACTTATCAAAGGTGTTTGACTTAAGATCATTCAGCATCTTAGGAATTCTGTAGGTCAGCTTGCCGGTCATCTTGTTGGCGGCACACAGACCGTCGATGTCATCTGCAGGCAGGCCTGGGAATGATAAATCCTTTGCTACGTTCATGATTGCATCAACGCGGAAGCCTGAAATACCCTTATCAACCCACCAGTTGATCATGTCGTAGACTTTCTTTACAAGTACTGGATTGTTCCAGTTTAAATCAGGCTGCTCCTTTGCATAGTAGTGAAGGTAGTAGAGATCGTCATAACCTTCTACCTTTTCCCATACAGAGCCGCCGAAATATGAACGAAGA
>JAGDBH010000001.1 GCA_017959135.1 Succinivibrio sp.
GTTGAGGGCAACCTTGTTCTAGGTGCAAACATCGCCGGCTTCCGTAAGGTTGCTGATGCAATGATTGCTCAGGGTGTAATGTAATAAAGAAAAACTCTTAAATATATCTGAAAGGTCGACATAATTGTCGGCCTTTTTACTTTTAAGGCTTTTTATAATCCAAATTCACGCAATAATTAGCCACTAATTGAGAGAAATAAGGAAAGGTGTAAAAGCAAGATATGTGCTACACCTCTTTTTTTCAAATTTTACTTGCTACTACAAAGAGTTAAGCTTCACGAATTTTGACAGTGATCCTATTAACTTTTCCAATTTAATATAAAATCAGATATGAACACTATATAAAGATACAGCCTTAGTGCTTTTGGAGGGATTATGATTTTATCCGGTAAGTGCGCAATTGTTACAGGTGCAAGTCGACCAATCGGTAAAGCAATTGCAAAGAAATTCGTAGAAGAAGGCGCTATTGTATATTTAATCTCAAGAGACGCAGACAGAATCGCTCTAATAGCTCAGGAGCTAGATCCTAATGATGAAGGTAAAGCTATCGCGATGCCTTGCGATATTACCTCAAAAACATCAATCGAAGAGGTTTTCGGGCATATTGATGCAGCAGATCTTGTTGTAGATATTCTAGTAAATGCAACAGATCTTGCTATTGAGAAACCTTTAGAGAAACTTGAACTTGAAGACTGGACAAGGAACATCAAGACCAATCTTACAGGAGCATTCCTTCTCTCCCAGAAATGCTTTGAAGGTATGAAGGAAGCAGGTGCAGGAAAGATTATCAACGTAGCCTCTCTTATCTCAGACAAGGTTAAACCAGGTATCGCAGCATACGTTGCAGCAAAAGGTGGACTTGTAATGCTAAGCAGAAGTATTGCTGTTGAATGGGGAAAATATAACATTCAGGCAAATACTATTGTAAACGCAGATCTGGATCTTCCAATGTCTAAGGAGAAGGCTTTGGATACAGATATCCTAAATCCATCAGAGAAAACCTCCCTGGCAGAGGATATTGCAGATGTTGCCCTATTCCTGGCTTCAGAAAAGTCAAATGATATTACAGGTAAAGAGATTCCTGTAGATGAGGGATTCCTGACCTCACTCATTAAAGAATAATAGTTAATACCAGTTTTATCCGTAGCCTCAGACTAGAAATAGTCTGGGGCTTTTTTATATACAGGTATCTCAAAAGAAAATTCAGATAGAGATTTCGTTTAGAACTTCAGTTTCTTGAATATAAACTCAGGGATCATTTTTACAAATCCCATGATGAAGTACCAGATAAGAGGAGTGTAGACAATTGTGTGTCGTTTCTGCATAGAAGCAAAGATCTGCATACCGACATAATCAGGAGAAGCGGTAATAAGTTTAGGCTTCTTTCTGTGAGCATTCAGCTTGGTTTCAACCAGACCGCATTTTATATCCAGAACATTTACTCCATGAGGATATAAAACAGCTCTAAGACCTGACAGATAGGTACTTATTGCAGCCTTGGCACTGCAGTATACGTAATTTGAGTAATATCCCCTATCTCCGGCAACAGAGCTTATAACCACAATATGACCATCTCCCTTTGCCTTGTATTTATCGGTTACAGAGGCTAAAAGAGTGGCTATGGCAGTATAGTTAACGTTAATAATATCCTGCTGATTCTTAAGCTCATACTGACATACATTAACATCACCAAGAGTGCCTGCTGCTATAAACAGCACATCAGGAATTTCTCTGTCATCAAAGAAGGTTGCAACATTTTCAGAGTCGTTTAAATCCAGTACCACACCGTTGATGATGCGACCTGAGTCCTTATAGAAATCAGAACAGGTTTTATTAAGAGTTTCTTCGTTTCTGCAAGTAATGGTTATGTTGTAATCCTTTAGGGCTGCCATCTTAATAAAAGAATGAGCAATTTCAGAACTGCCACCGATTACCAGTAATGATTTAGACACGAGAGAAATCCTTAATATTGTTTAATTGTTTTATGATATGAAAAAGCTCCACATAAAATGGAGCTTTATATGTTTATGAATTAGTTCTTATCAAGACCTAAAACTTCATTCATGCCGTAAAGACCTGGCTTTTTGCCGCTTAGCCACAGAGCAGCACGCAGAGCACCGCGGGCAAAGGTCTGTCTTGAGGTTGCAACGTGACCAAGTTCAACGCGCTCCCCCTCTGAGCAGAACATTGCAGTATGTTCACCAACAATATCACCACCACGAATTGATGAGAAGCCGATTGAGCCGTAAATACGCTCACCGGTGATACCATCTCTGCCTGAAACCATAACATCCTTCAGGTTAACATTACGACCTGCAGCAGCTGCCTCACCGATTGCAAGAGCAGTACCAGATGGAGAATCAACCTTATAGCGGTGATGAGCTTCAACGATTTCAATATCTGCATCAGCCATAACAGCAGCAGTCTTCTGAACAAGATTTAGAAGGATGTTCACACCAACTGAGAAGTTAGCTGACAGAACAATAGGAATTACCTTGGAGTAATCCTTAATCTTGTCACGCTGATCATAATCAAAGCCGGTAGTACCAAGAACAACAGCACAGTTATGCTCTTTAGCGTATGCTAAAACAGCCATAGAGCACTCTGGTCTTGAGAAATCGATAATCAGATCAGGTACTACCGATAATTCGGTTATATTTGGAACAACTTCAACATTGCATCCGTTTGGAAGA
>JAGDBH010000031.1 GCA_017959135.1 Succinivibrio sp.
AATCAAAGAAAAAGTCTTTGAAGAACCCTTTTAAAGGCGATGTAAGTCTAGCATAACAGAACTTTTTTATTACGATTATGATTATCATTTTTTAATGAGACCTGACAATCGTTCTAGAAGACAGTCACCTTTCTTTTTGAAATCCTCTCCTATAATTTTACTGAGGTGTGTCTTTTTCCAATAAGCTCAAAAAACAACAAACAGTACATAAAAAAGCTGTAATACATGTCAGACAGGATTTAATAACTAAAAAGAGCTATCAGAAAAAGGAAGAGTGTTATCAGGATAATCTTGCAGAAGCTCGCAATACTGTTCACCTAAATACAAAAACAGCTAAATAACGACACAAAGATCAGAAAACAACTCAATGGAGCTTAGATGACAGATTACGTATTCCAAGGCATTCTCGCAAATGAATACTATGTCTTTGAACCTGAATATCTATCCTATGTTCAGGCCCCTCCGCCTTGTGCCTATCTATTCACAAAAAAGGCTTTGGCATTTGCCTTCTCCATAAAGGAAGAGACGTTATCTCCTGCCATGTTTTCTGAGCAGCTGGAACTGTCTCCGCGTGTACTGAATCTTGCCCATAAAATTGATGAATATACTAAATACTGCAGCCTTCAGGATGCGCTTCACGGTCTTGAGCATACCGAAGATCTTGGGATCAGGAAGATAGCAGAGAACTATGTTCAAAGAAAAACAAATTTTCTGGATGTTCAGTATGAAGGCTGTTTTAGAGGCTACGAAATCTACATGCCAAGAATGGCTCAGGGTGGGTCCGAAACTATATCCATGCTGCTGGCAATTCATCCTTATCACAGAAACATCTTCACGCTGGATGGTGAGAGTATGGATGTGGTACTGCATGAGCTTAATTTCAACAAAATAAGAACTGAAATAATCAAACAGCCTACAGTAGGACATACCTTTGATATTATCTGGGTTGCAAAGTACCACGGTAAAGATGTGCTGAGAATAATAAATGCTGACGGTTCTTCTGAGAAGATTCCACGCTACTTCTACGTCATGTATGGCTCCGAATGGAAACTTGTTCCTGGCGAGGAGATCTCTTCTCTACTGAAATTTCTTCCTTCAGTTGAACAGCAGGATCAGGCTCGGGAATTTGTTAAAGAGGAAGGCTTTCAGTGTGCCTGTTTCGTAGGTGTTTTTGAAGGACTAAACGTCTACAACGTACATTTTATGCCTCCATGTTATGACTTTGCCCTCGCAGGTGTTCTTCAGAAAGGCAGCCACATTGAGCTTTTTGATGAGCAGAATCCTGTCCATCAGAAAATCTTCGAACAGGTTCAGAAGCTGATGGAAAAAGACAGATATGTAAAGCCTGAGGAGCTTAAATGGGATTACAAATCAAATCTTAAATCACATAAGCTTATTCATAAATTCTGCAGGGAAAATGGAATTACGATTCAGGCAGAGCTTGGACACTGGGCCGGAATGCTGGTTGAACTTGCATACCATACACACAAAGATAAATCAGCTTCCAAAAATGCATTAGATAATAAAAACGACACATAATGGATGTACCTCCTGGTATCAGATAAAAAGGTATTTAAGTGTCCAGATGAACTTCTACCACAGGTGCAGCAGGAATATGAACCAGTAAGTCAGGATAACGAGTTTAAAACTCTGATTATGCCTAATGCTGATTTTAAGTTATCCACTGAAGAGAGCGATGCTGATGAACTGATAAATACAGAAAAACTGATGAATGCAAAAGCTAAAGTTTACGAGGCAGAAAACGGCTGTAAAACAGTGCTTACATATCTTAACCGCAACTATTCACCACAGCTTACCGAAAAAGAAGCCCTGATTCTACTCGATAAAATTACATCATTTCCTTATGGTCAGACTAGGGATGGAATAGCAAAGGATCTCGCAGCGGTTACTCTTGCAAGAAAGAGATTTAAGAAAAAGTATGAAGAGAAAGTGGATTCAACCACACTTAATTATCTTGCCAAAAGACGCTTCCCTTACGAAGGTCTTTTCTACGATTTCAAAGAAACAGATTTCGAGTAACTCAAAAGAAAAAAGCGTATGGACTAAAATAATAATCCATACGCACGTTGCACTTTTTTTGCTAATCGTTTGGCTTGGTGATGATCTTGTCTCTCAGTCTTGTTGAAACATAAGAGAAAGCAACAGCAGCAATCAGTACCAGGCCCTTTACAACCTGCTGAACGTAGTCATTGATATTGCACATCAGCATACCGGTTGAAAGTACGCCCATAATCAGCACACCGATGATAACCAGAGGAAGTTTACCCTGACCACCCATGAGGCTGATACCACCTAAAACTACCGCTGTAATGGCATCCATTTCAAAACCTACACCTGCTGCAGGCTGACCTGAATTTGTACGTGATAGAAGTACAAGTCCTGCAATACCGGATAACATTGCACAGAAGGCATAGCAGAAGATCTTAACGCCACCAATGCTTACACCTGATAATCTGGAAGCTTCCTCGTTACCACCAACACCATAGACATAACGGCCGATTGGGGTACAGGAAAGAATAAAGATACCCAGAGCAAAAATTACAACCATCAGAATTACAGGATCTGGAATTCCTAGGAAATAACCACGACCAAAAGCACTTAGACCTTTACCGAATCCGAATACAGGCAGACCGTCAGTAATCAGATAACCAGCACCTCTTAAAGAAGTCATGACACCTAAAGTTGCAATCAGTGGAGACATCTTGAAGAAAACTACAAGACATCCTGAGAACACACCATATATGGTTGCAAGAATCAGAGTTACAACAATGGTAACAGGAATGGACCATCCTGCCTTTAAAAGTAAGGCTGCAGTAAGTGATGAGATACAGGCAATGGAACCTACAGAAAGGTCAATACCTGCTGTAAGAATAACGTAGGCAGCACCAACTGATATTATTCCTATAATTGAAACCTGACGCAGAATTGTGGTCAGTGTAGACAATGAAAAGAAGTTTGATGATGCAACAGAAAAGATGCCGATCAGTAAAAAGAGGATCAGCACAATGCCGTAATCCAGCATCCACAGAGAAAAATTCTTATTCATTTTTTAATCCTTATAATTCGTTCTATTATTCTGCTTTTCCTAATGCAGATTTCTCTAAAATCAGCTCCTGAGAGAACTGATCTTTTGAAAGTTCAGCTGTAATCTGACCATATCCCATAACGTAAATACGCTGCGACATACCAATCAGTTCAGGCATCTCAGAGCTAATCATAATGATGCTCTTGCCACTGTCAGCAAGCTTGCACATCAGATTGTAGATTTCCTGCTTTGCAGCCACATCAATACCGCGAGTAGGTTCATCAAAAATGAGAACATCACATTCTGTGGACAGGATTCTGGCAAGAACCACCTTCTGCTGATTACCGCCTGAAAGATTTTTAGTAAGCTGATCAATACCCGGTGTCTTAATCTTAAGCTCACTGATATAACGCTCAGTTTCACTGCGTTCCTTGTTCGGATTGATGATAAAGCCACAGGTCAGATATTTAGGAAGAGAGCTGTAGACTGTATTTTCCTTGATAGTAAGACTCAGCAGCACTCCCTGAGATTTTCTGTCTTCAGGAATCAGTCCGATACCTGTAGAAAGAGCTTTTCTTGGAGACTTAGGTTTGTACTTTCTGCCGTTAAAGATAATCTCACCACTAGATAAAGGATCTGCACCAAAGATTGCTCTTGCAAGCTCAGTTCTTCCGGCACCTACAAGGCCTCCGAAACCAAGAATTTCACCTTTATGAAGTTTAAAACTTACATCCTTCAGAGCTGCATTCTTAAGATGCTTACACTCTAGAATAACTTCATCTGAATGATACTTTGGAGTTGGATATTCACCGGAGAGTTCACGTCCTACCATGAGGGAGATAAGCTCGTTCATCTGAAGAGTTTTAACATCACGAACTGTTACAAATCGACCGTCCATGAACACTGCAGCTCTGTCACACATCTCAAAGATTTCCTCAAGACGATGTGAGATAAACAGAATTGTACAGTTGTTTTCCTTAAGCTTTCTGATAACGTTAAAGAAGATCTCTGTTTCCTTTAGAGTTAAAGAAGCGGTAGGCTCATCAAGAATAATAAACTTAGGATTGCGGGCAACAGCCTTAAGGATTTCCACAATCTGCTTATAGGCGACACCGACATCACAGACTCTTTTGTTTACATCGATGTCGACTTCCATCTGATCAAAGAGTTCCTGAACTCGTCTGGACATTTCCTTTTTATCCAGAACAAAGCCTTTCTTCAGTTCTCGACCATAAAATACATTTTCAGCAATCGTCAGATATGGGATTAAAGAGAATTCCTGATATACAGCAGCAATTCCCAGCTCTGCAGAAAGCTGAGGATCCAGGGAGGAATATTCCTTACCCTCATAAACAATAGTGCCCGAACTAGGAGTCTCTGCTCCCGTCAGGAGTTTTATAAAAGTTGATTTTCCAGCACCATTCTCACCGCATAAGGAGATAACCTCTCCACGGCGGATATCCAGGGTAACATTATCTAATGCCTTAACCTTGGCATAATACTTAGATAGTCCCCGCGCTGAAAGAATTATTTCATCTGACATCATTCTCACCAAAAACAGTGGCCGTTAAAATTACACGGCCACCAAATTCAAATTAGGTTAAATTCGATTAACCGTTTTTATTAGTAGGCAGGCTTGTATTTGCCTGAAATTACATCTTCCTGAGGAACAGGGACATATGGCAGGAATACCTTCTTAGGTTCTGCAGGCAATCCCTTGGTTGCCATCTCGTACAGATACTTGGCACTCTCATATCCACCCTTAAATGGGTATAAGTCTACGGTTCCGCGATAGATACTGCCCTCTTCTGCAATTAAAGCAAGAGCTTCCTTAGTTGCATCACCAGAGAAAACAGCCTTATCATCACCAACCTTGTCGTTTGAAACCATTGCCTGATAGCCACCAATACCGCCAGAGTCATTTGAACCGATAACAAGATTCAAGTCTGGATGCTGCTGAAGAACAGCCTCAATAATCTTCATACCAGCTTCAGGATTGTCACCTGCCTGACGAGCAACAATCTGCATGGTTGGACATACTTCCTTGATTGCAGCTTCAATACCGTCACCACGACGCTTTACAGCCTCAACGTTATCTTCAGTAATTAAAGCAACCTTACCCTTGCAGTTTAACTTCTTCTTTGCCCACTGAGCAGCCTGAGTTCCAATTGCATGACCATAGTTGTACTCGTCCATGCCATATAGAAGGTGAGAATTTGGAACAACCTGAGCGATAGAACCGGTAGCAATACCAGCCTTCTTAGCATCTTCGAAAGTCTGAATCAGAGCATTAGCATCAATAGCAGTTGTGAAGATAGCGTCAAACTTATCGTTGATCATGTTCTCGATGTCACTAACCTGCTTATCAACACGATACTGGGCATCAATTGAAATACACTTGATACCAAGCTCATTACAGGCTTTCTCCATGCCAAGCTTTACGCCAACAAACCATGGGTTAGCTAACTGAGGAACAGAGAAGCCCAGTTTGAACTCTGAATTGTCCTTAGCAACAGCTGAAGTAGCGATTACAGCTCCCATAACTGCAGCAACGATTGTCTTTAATTTCATATAAACTCCTTATGTTTGCGATCTTGCTATAAACCAGCAGTACTTCTAACCACATAAAAC
This sequence comes from Succinivibrio sp., assembly GCA_017959135.1. GTDB lineage: Bacteria > Pseudomonadota > Gammaproteobacteria > Enterobacterales > Succinivibrionaceae > Succinivibrio. Next base: position 5,678 of record JAGDBH010000031.1, read on the forward strand.
AGAAATATTTACAATGAAAAAACTTATAATTGCTGTTTTTATGCACCGTAAACGTTTGCATTAAATAATAAAAAGCTGAGTAAAATAGCAATGATTTTATTCTATATTGTTATAGTCACTTATTTTTAGACGAATTTAGAAGTTCATGATCTTTATCCCATGAAATCGTTTTCATTTCAGTATGTTAATTAAGAAAGGAGATCACTAAGACATCTTTACTGCAAAATCATGCAGAAAAAAGTGAGAGGGACTTAAAATGAAAATAAGTTACTTAAATTATGGAACTGTTCTCAAAAATAACGTTTTCATATAGCAAAATCTGGCAAGAAAAAGAGGATTAAAGAAAGAGTAGAAAAAGAAAATAAAGAACAAAAAAATACGACCACAGGGATCGTATTTTAAGAATTATAAAAAGAATTGAATTAGCAGATGCCCACAGATTAAGGCAAAGATACCGGCTATCACATCATCAAGCATAACACCTAAACCTCCACCGATCCTTCTGTCAAAGAAACTTATAGGAAAAGGCTTTAGAACATCAAAAATTCTGAACAGTACAAATGCCAGAATAGCCAGATACCACTGAGGAGGGAAAAACAGAATAGAAATAAACATGCCATCAAATTCATCAATAACAATAGAACTGTTATCATGCATTCCCATGTCCTTTTCAGTTACTTCAGACGCATACCATCCTACGAAGAAAGTAATTACAGCAACTGCAAGCACATAATACCAGTCAAGATATAAAAGCCCCATGCAAATTGGCATAGCAGCAAGAGAGCCAAAGGTGCCAGGAGCCTTAGGAAGAAGACCAGATCCAAAGCCTACAGCAACGAGATGCCAGGGATTAGACAGTCTGATATTCTTTAAAAAGGAACGATCGTGTTTATCCATCAGAAGAACCTGTTAAGGAAGAATCACAAAAGAATTTTTAATAGTATATATACGAAAAAACCGAGATGCAAAAACATCTCGGTCT
>JAGDBH010000266.1 GCA_017959135.1 Succinivibrio sp.
TCTGAACCAGTATTAACAACCTTCCAGCAGACACGAACCTTGTTACACTCAAGTTTATGTTTAATAATCAATTCAAAATCAAAAGGATATACTTTTAAGGTTTCTGCATTAGACTTTAGAGAAAATACAATCTCGCTGTCAGTCTTTGAAACCAGAGTAAAATCAAGATCACGGGCAAAACCGTGCTGTCCCAGGGAATACTGCTTTCCCTGATAGGTGTAGGTGTTGTTTCTTACCTTTCCGACAATTGGAAAGAGTACTGGAGCATGACGTCCCCAGTATGCCTTATCAGCATTCCATAGAACCTCACGTCCCTTTTTCAGGTCATAAACAGAGGAGAGCTGAGCACCTGACTTATCTACACCGATTTTTAAAAATTCGTTCTCAATATATTCCATACGATAGTCCTTATTAGTATCTGTCTGAATTATTTTGCATCATTTAGAGAAAAAAAAGAATTGGATAAGGATAATTAGGAGAACTTTACCTTTTTGAAGCACAGAAAAAACAAAACCCGCTACCAGAATTATCCGGTAACGGGTCGTATAAATAAGAGCACTGAATCATTCAGTGCTCAAATCTATAATTACTGCTTGTTAGCTGCAGCGAAAGCAGCTGCCATAGCGGTAGTTGTAGGCTCAGCAGCCTGCTGATTTACAGACTCTAAAGCTTCCTTCTCCTCAGCCTCGTCCTTAGCACGAACTGATAGAGAAATCTGGCGGGTCTTACGATCAACGCTTACGAACTTAGCCTCGATTACATCGCCTTCCTTAGCAACAGTGGTAGCATCCTCAACACGGTCACGTGATAGGTCAGCTGCCTTGATGTAGCCAGTGATGCCATCAGCTAACTCTAGGGTAACGCCACGTGCATCAACAGCAATAACCTTGCCTGATACAACAGCACCCTTACGGTGAGCTGAAACGTAATCTGCAAATGGATCCTCAGAGATCTGCTTTAGACCTAGAGAAATACGCTCTCTCTCTGGATCAACCTGTAGAACGATAGCGGTAATCTCGTCACCCTTCTTGAAGTTGCGAACAGCTTCTTCACCTGACTGCTGCCATGAGATGTCAGATAGGTGAACTAGACCATCGATACCACCGTCTAAGCCGATGAAGATACCGAAGTCAGTGATTGACTTGATCTTACCGGTTACCTTCTCACCCTTTGAGTGAGACTCAGCAAACTCTACCCATGGATTTGGCTTGCACTGCTTTAAGCCTAATGAAATGCGACGACGCTCTTCATCCAGCTCTAGAACCTTAACCTGAACCTTATCACCTACTGATACAATCTTAGATGGGTGAGTATTCTTGTTGGTCCAATCCATCTCTGAAACGTGAACTAAGCCTTCAACGCCGTCAGCGATCTCAACGAAGCAGCCGTAATCAGTTAGGTTGGTTACCTTGCCTTCGATCATTGAGTCAACTGGGAAGCGAGCTGCGATGTTTGCCCATGGATCTTCACCAAGCTGCTTTAAGCCTAGAGATACACGTGAACGATCGCGGTCGAACTTAAGTACCTTAACGGTAACTTCTTCACCAACCTGAACAATCTCTGAAGGGTGTTTTACACGCTTCCATGCCATATCAGTGATGTGTAGTAAGCCGTCAACACCACCTAAGTCTACGAATGCACCGTAGTCAGTTAAATTCTTAACGATACCGGTTACAGTCTGACCCTCAGCTAGATTTGCTAGAACGCTCTCACGATCTGCTGAATTCTCAGTCTCGATAACAGCACGACGTGAAACAACAACGTTGTTGCGCTTCTGGTCTAACTTGATAACCTTGAACTGCTGCTCTTTGCCTTCGATGTGTGAAGTATCACGTACTGGACGTACATCTACTAATGAGCCTGGTAAGAAAGCACGGATGCCACCTAACTGAACGGTGAAGCCACCCTTAACCTTACCATCGATAACACCGATAACAGTCTCGTTCTTGTTAATTGCGTCTTCAAGATTGATCCAAGCTTCGTTACGCTTTGCCTTTTCGCGAGATACCTGAGTCTCACCGTCGCCTGATTCTACAGACTCTAAAGCTACGTCTACTTCGTCACCAACCTGAACTTCGATTTCACCCTGAGCATTGTAGAACTGCTCCTCAGGAATAGCAGACTCTGACTTTAGACCAGCGTCTACGATTACGAAGCCGTTGTTAATTGCTACTACAGTAGCCTTGATCATTGAACCAGGACGTGTTTCAACATTCTGTAATGACTCTTCGAAAAGTTGTGCAAATGATTCCATTAAGGTTTCCCAATAAAGCCCCGAAGCATCATGCTTTAGGGGGTTGTAAAAAATATGCCGTCATCCATGACAGCACAACAAAAAAAATCTTTAATTAAATGTCAAACTTTAGTGCAGTCTTTGACATTATGTACTCTGCTGCTGTTCTGAAAACTTCTTCGATATTCATATCTGAAGAATCAATAATCAGTGCATCATCAGCAGGCTTCAGAGGTGCAACAGGACGATTTCTGTCTCTGTCGTCTCTCTCTTTAATCTCTGCAAGAACAGTGTCAAAATCAGCAGTCTTACCTTTAGACTCAAGCTGCAGACATCTGCGTTTTGCTCTTACTTCAGCACTTGCATCAAGGAAAATCTTTACCTGTGCCTTAGGGAACACAACGGTACCCATATCTCTGCCATCAGCAACCAGACCAGGTTCCTTCAGGAACTGACGCTGACGATCAAGCAGTGCCTGTCTTACGGATGGATAAGCAGCTACCTTGCTGGCATTGTTACCTGCCTCTTCAGTTCTGATAGCTAATGAAACATCTTCACCACCTAAAAGAACATGGACACCGTCATCCATACATTCAAATGACAGATTTAAAAGCTTGGCTTCCTGAACAACTGACTCTTCATCAAACAGAGCCAGACCAGCCTTGCGAACAGCATAACCTAATACTCTGTAGATTGCGCCAGAATCAAGTAGATCAAAATCCAAAGCCTCAGCAAGACGACGGGTTAACTCACCCTTGCCTGCGCCACCAGGGCCATCAACAGTAATTACAATTGCATCTGACATTGAGATCATCCTTAAATCTAAGGTCTGTATTATACATTAAACTTTTGCAAATACCATATAAAAAAGCTTTTTTTAGCATTTTTAGAGAAAAAAAATACCTTATTCAGGTATCTGCACAAATACCGGGAGCTAATTTAGCATTAAATTCTTTTATTTACTAGCTGTAACTACTAGAAAAGCAAGTGTTTTTAAGCTTTTGTTTAAGGCAAAAGACAAAATCCGGGTTCGGAAATGGTTCAATACAGCCCAAACATGTCCAAAGTGATATTTAATGTTACTTTGTAATGGTGATATCGCCTTATAAAGATGTTATACTGCACTGCATTGAAGATTACCAAACAGAAAAAGGCTGAAAATACAGCCTTATATTTGAAATTCTATAGGAATAACGTTGACTACAAAACTTGTTCAGGGACCAGTAGGAAAACTCCCATCTAAATTCGGTCAGTTTAATATTGTCGTTTTCAAGGAAGATGATTTTCTGGATCACGCTGTTATTTTCAAGGGTGATCTGAGAACCGGCGAGCCTGTACTGTGCAGAATCCATTCAGAATGTCTGACAGGAGATGCATTCGGTTCATTAAGATGTGACTGCGGTTTCCAGCTTGAAGCAGCCTTAAGAGCAATTGAAAAGGAAGGCCGAGGCGCACTTCTTTATATGCGTCAGGAAGGCAGAGGTATCGGTCTTTTCAACAAGATCAGAGCCTATCAGCTTCAGGATCAGGGTGTTGATACCGTGGATGCCAATGTTCGTCTGGGCTTCCCTGCTGATGCAAGAAAGTATGAGGCATGTTCACAGATTATGAAGAACATGGGATTTGATAAGGTTATTCTTATGACCAACAATCCTGCTAAGATTCATGATATCGAACAGCACGGAATAACTGTTGTAGACAGAAAGCCTATTGAATACGGCAGAAATGAATACAATGAATTCTATCTTGATACCAAAGAGCAGAGAATGGGACATCTGCTTCATCATCAGGATTAACCTCTTCTAAAAAAATAACCACGCCAAACAGCGTGGTTATTTTTTTGTTGATACCTTTCTTATCTAATTAAGAAATTGATTCTTTGAGTTCTTCGTGAGAACTAACCTGATCGGTCTCCTCTGAATTCTCTTCCTTATCAGACATATTTGCAAAAATGGTTGCAATGATGGTACCTGAGATATTGTGCCATACAGAGAAAATTGCACCAGGAACTGCAGCAATCGGATCAACTGCACCTGTCATAGCCAGCTTGTTGGCAAGGGCTACAGATAAACCAGAGTTCTGCATACCGATTTCGATAGCAAGAGTCTTTTTCTGAGCAAGCTTCATTCTGAAAAGCTTTGCCAGTGAATAGCCAAATACGTAGCCCAGACAGTTGTGCAGAACAACTACTGCAAAGATCAGAAGACCGGTTGAAGCAAGACGCTCAGCACTTGAAGCAACTACAGCTGCAACAATTGAGATGATTGCGAATACACTGACCATTGGCAGACATACAACCACCTTTGATACGGTGTTTCTGAACATGAAGTTTAAAAATACACCGGCAATAATTGGCAGAATCACAATCTGAATAATTGAGATAAACATTGAGTAAGGATCAATGTTAATCCACTGACTTGCAAAGAAGTAGAATAAAGCTGGTGTTACAACAGGAGCCAGTAGAGTTGTACATGCTGTAATGGTAACTGACAGTGGAACATCACCCTTTCCGATGAATGACATTACATTTGATGCGGTACCGCCAGGACAGCAGCCTACCAGCATAACACCTGATGCAATCTCAGGAGGAAGATTCAGTAATATAACCAGCGCAAAAGCCAGTGTAGGCATGATTATGAACTGGCCTACCATACCGATAACAACCTGGATAGGACGCTTGAAAACCTCTGAGAAATCATGAGGAGATAAGGTAAGTCCCATACCGAACATTACTATACCTAAAAGAATAGATATAAATGCTGCAATTGGCTTAAAGAAATCAGGGAAAAAGTATGCAATTACTGCAAAGAAAATAACCCAGAAAGCAAAAGTCTTGCTGAAAAAAGAACTTAAACGTTCAAGGAAAAAAATAATCTTAGACATGTTAACGCCTTATGTTAAATATATTTTTGTGACTTAACATTTAATCTCGGATCAGAGGATAGTTCAATGGGAAAAAATTAATTCCATCAAAAATGTGCGAAAGCGCATGTTTTAGAAAAGTATCGAAAATAAAAAAGGCGATCCGAAGATCGCCTCTGACTATTTTATGAGCAAACCTTTACAGCATCATAGGAGCAAATACGAATCCAAGTGCAACTGTGATTGCAATTGCAAGAATACCTGGAATGAAGAATGGGTGGTTGAATACATACTTGCCGATCTGAGTTGAACCGGTATCATCCATCTGAACTGCACCTAACAGAGTTGGATAGGTTGGCAGAACGAACAGAGCTGATACAGCAGCGAAGGAAGCTACAAGAATGTAGGCATCACCGTTATTTGCAGCTGTCATGCCTAAAGCAGCGATAACTGTTGGAATCAGAGCCTTAGCTGTTGCAGCCTGTGAGTATAGAAGCATACTTGCAAGGAACAGAGCTACAGCCAGTACTGGAGGGTAGCTGGTAACGAACTCAACTGCAATGCTCTTAATCTCTGCAGTGTGATTTGATACGAAGGTATCACCAAGCCATGCAACACCAAGAACGCAGACACAGGCGGTCATACCACTCCTGAATGTTGAGGTTGAACTTAGTTTACCCACATCAACCTTACATAGAATTACGATAAAGGTTGCGATCATCATCATGAAGCTGATAATAGCGTTATCACGGGTTAGAGCAAGAACCTTGATTGGCTTGTTTACATATGCACCCTTGTCCAGAGTTTCGATAACCTCAAGCTTCTGCTCGTCACGTAACTGAGCAAACAGCTCTGGCTTCTCTGACTCATAGACAGTCTCATAACCGGTAACGACGCTTGGCTTGATTAAACCAACATTGTTACTGATTGCAGATGCATAGAACACAACAGCAAGCACACCGATTAAGAAGATCAGAACAGAACGCTTTGCATGAGGCTTCAACTGAATCTCTTCATGCTTAACAGTCTTTGATACTTCACCATTCTCTAAGCGCTTGATGTAGTTAGGATCCTTGCTTAGGTCCATATTGCAGAACAGATTCATGATGAATGCAGTCAGCATACAGCCAAGATAGGTTGTTGGGATCCAGATTAAAAGCAGTGTTGGGTAATCAATACCTAAACCGCCTAATGCCAGATCACTTGCCATGAATACAACAGCTGCAGATACAGGAGATGCTGTAATAGCAATCTGCGAAGCAACTACCGCAATTGACAGAGGTACACAAGGACGAATATTCTCACCCTTTGCAACTTCTGTAATAACAGGAATCATTGAGAATGCAGTATGACCGGTACCGGCAAATACAGTAAGTAACCAGGTTACAGTAGGAGCAAGGAAGTTAATGTGCTTTGGATGGCTACGTAAAACCTTTGAAGCCAACTGAACCAGGTAATCAAGACCACCTGCTTCCTGCATTGCAGTGATAGCTGCAATAACAGACATAATGATCAGAATAACATCCCAAGGAATGTTACCTGCCTTAAGACCTAACAGTGTAAGTGCTACCACACCTAGACCGCCGGCATAACCAATGGCTATACCACCTAGGCGCACACCCAGATAGATGGCGCCCAATAGAACAATAATCTCTGCAATTAACATATTATCAATCTCACGAAAAAGTTAATCGTAAAGGCCAGAGTTTCTAACCTTCTCTTTTCTGGGTCATACGTGGATTCAGCATATTCTTAGGCTCAAGAATCTTGGTGATCTGAGCTTTACTCATATAGCCTCTCTCCAGACATATGTCACCTACGGCCTTTCCGGTCTGCAGAGCCTCCTTAGCGATTGAAGCAGACTTCTCGTAGCCTAGGTATGGATTGAATGCGGTAACAATACCAACTGAGTTCATTACAGACTTCAGACAGTCAGCAGTACGAGGCTGTAGACCTGCAACTGCATACTTGTTGACGGTAATAACTGCATTGGTAATCAGATTTAATGAATTGAACAGTGCATAAGCAATACCTGGCTCAACAGCATTCAACTCAAACTCGCCTCTCTCAGCGCATAAGGTAATGGTTAAATCATTACCCATAACCTGATAGCAGGCCTCTAATGTTACCTCTGGAATTACAGGGTTTACTTTACCTGGCATAATTGAGCTGCCAGGCTGCATCTTTGGAAGATCGATTTCACCTAAGCCGCAGCGTGGACCTGAATTCATAAGTCTCAGATCATTTGCAATCTTGCATAGATGAACAGCTAAGGTACGTAAAGCAGCACTTACAGTAACGTAATCTGCGGTATCCTGAGTTGCAGCAATCAGATCTTTAGCATTTGAGAACTTAACACCAGTGATGTCGTTTAAATGCTTGATAACAGCCTTGCTGTAATCTGGATGGCAGTTAATGCCGGTACCAATTGCAGTAGCACCAAGATTCAGAACAGTCATAATCTTGCATGCCTTTTCGATCTGAGCAATGTCAGAATCAATAAAGGTTGCAAATGCGTTGAAGGTGTTGCCTAAAGTGGTAGGAACAGCATCTTCAAGCTCTGTACGGCCCATCTTGATGATATCTTTGAATTCTTTTGCTCTCTTCTTTAAAGCTTCCTTTAAATCTTCAAGAGCTTTCTTAAGATCGGTTAGATAGTAAACGGATGCTACCTTGATTGAGCTAGGATAAGTATCGTTAGTACTCTGTCCCAGGTTAGCGTGGTCATTTGGATGTAGATACTGATACTCGCCCTTCTTGTGCTTCATGCCTTCAAGAGCAACGTTAACCAGAACCTCATTCATATTCATGTTGGTTGAGGTACCGGCACCGCCCTGAATCATGTCCACAACGAACTGATCAGCAAACTGGCCTTTGATAACCTTGTCTGCAGCACCGCATAATGCTTTTGCTTTATCTTTGTCTAGGACACCAACTTCTGCATTGGCCTTTGCAGCGGCTTTTTTAACCTGAGCAAAAGCTTTAACAAATAGAGGATAATCTCTGAAGCGGTGACCAGTCATCTTGAAATTATTCAAAGCTCTGTATGTCTGAACACCGTAGTAGATGTCATCAGGCAACTCAAGCTCACCAATAAAATCATGTTCTTTTCTAGTCATTTTATGTTTCCTTATTGTTTGTTTTTTGTAGAAAAAGTTAAACTAACTGCCCCAAAATGGAGCAGAAATGCCCAATAAATGAGCAAAACATTAAGACACTATAACTATAAGTTCTTAAACAGATTTTTTGTAGTAATGATTTTAAAAATAGAGCTTTGATCACACACGATACAAAAAAAATAGAGCAATTATCACATTGATAATTGCTCAACACGAGAAAAACAAGAACAAAATTAGATACCTTTTCTAAAAAAGGCGTAAGAACATAAGGATTAGTTTAATTTCTTTACCAGATTATCAACAAATGAATCTGCTAAAGGAACATTGCTGCTTTTACGAGATAACTCAACAACTCGTGAGCATGCATCCATGGCATTGTCTGAAACTGACTCACATACTCTCTTGTAGTATTTCTTTGCTTCCTGAGCATCATAAGCAACATTGTAACCTTTCACTTGAGAGGATGCTCCAGGCTTTGAGCCATATTCATAAAGACGAGCTGCCTTCATGCATGAATCGTAGTTGTTCAGCTTGCAACCTAAATCTAGATAATATAGAACTTCATACAATGTAACATTCTGGTCACTTGGAGAAACGTTAACAGAATCTTCCTGCATTGCAAAATAAGTTGAATATGTCAGATTGCATGATTCTGAATCTTTATATTTTTCACACAAGGTACGCAGATATGAAAAAGCCTTGCGGTAGTCTTTGTTTTCAAGAAGCTGATCTCGTTCCTCAATGCATTTGGCAAAATCGTCAGAAGCATAAGGATCGTTAGAAGCATTAGTCTGAGAAATTTCCCCACCAAGAGTGTTGTTACCGTTACAGATGGCAAAAACAAGAGGAGTGCTTACACAAACAACACAAAGAATGAAAACAAATACTTTTAATAATTTCATATAGCGATCATAAGGTAAATAATAAAGTGATCAAAATCACATCTTTTTAAAGCCATTATATATAAAAAAAATACCTTGTAAATGGTTTTTGTAAAATAAATTATCAACAGTCGAGCAACGGTGATTTTTATCGAAACTGATCAGAATCTGACATGACAGTTTTTAATAATATTTGATTTTACACTATTTTTTCACGAAACATATTATTAGCACAATTTTCGCACGTTTTTCAGGATTCCCTAAAAATGACCAAAGATTGCAAAATATTTTATGCAAAATCAGTAAGTTGTTTAAATAATAAAACAAATTGATATGTGTTAAGAAAATAGAGTAAAACGAGAGATCAGTTTTTGTTAAAATGACGAGCGTTTAGGGAAATAAAGAAAAAGAAGAAATTCTTGAAGTGGCGGATGGAGTGAGATTCGAACTCACGGAGGGCGTGAACCCTCGACGGTTTTCAAGACCGTTGCATTCAACCGCTCTGCCATCCATCCGCTGAAAACGAGGAACATTATATATGAGTTTTACCTTTAATGGAAGAGAAATTTTAACTGATTCTGAGGGTTATTTAAAAAACGCAGAGGACTGGGACGAGTCCTTAATGAGATTTATGGCTAAAAATGACGGTTTAGACTTAACCGAGGACCATATTCTGATCATTAAAGAAGTTAAAAAATATTTTGAAGAGTACGCAACAACACCGGCAATCAGAATTCTAATTAAATATTTAAAGACATCTGGACATGAGGATCTGGCATCATCAATAAGACTGGCAGTCCTGTTTCCAGATGGTGCTGCGAAAAGTGCAGCTAAGTATGCAGGACTGCCTAAACCGGTTAAGTGTATCTGATTAGCGCTTAACCTCTAATAAAGCTACAGTATCAGACTTGATTTCAACAGAACCGTTTATCACCCTGTATTCCTTTCCGGAATATCCATCCTGAAGAACGGTTCCATCAGCAAAGCACTTGGAAACGTTAAGCTTGTCTGATTCACCTAAATGAATTACAACTCTGTTATCAATCTTCTTTGAGCTATCCTTATAGATTCTGCAGAAAGAGTTATCTCCAATATCATACTGAGCACCGGCACCCACTGCAGGATTTCTCAGTCTGAACTGACCAACCTTCTGCCATACAGAGAGAACCTTATTTGATGAGTAATCCTGGCTTAGCTTCTGAATATTTGATGCCCACTTATCAGCATTGATAATGTCTGTAGGGAAGTTCATATCAGAACGCATGCCCTGCTCTAAATCAATACCGCCGCCCTTATCATTCTCTCTGCTGGTTTCATCACCATAGAACATCTGAATGGCACCAGGCATCAGACCGAACATGATGGCAGCATTCTCCATGTTCTTCTTGCGGCACAGTGAGGTGTCATGAGAAGAAATATAGGTCAGATTTCCAAGAGCAACCTTGCCCTCTTCCTTTCCGTACATCTTTGCATAGCGTACCCAATCATCCTTGTCAGGAAGAATACAGGTGTTAAGATTTACACCATCAGGATTGAAATAGAAATCAATTAGAGAATCAAAGCCGCCCTTTGAGGCATATTCATTCTTATCATCAGGATCGTTGGTAAAGCCCCATACCTCACCAGTCATATAGAAAGGATCTGTCCAGTCTGCGGCAGGATCTTTACCCTTGTTTGCAGCTCTCCACTTCTCAAGAGCCTTTACAGATAACTTCTTTAAAAGATTCCAGTTTTCCTTGGTAACATACTTAACAGTATCACATCTGAAACCATCAATACCGAATTCCTCTACCCATGAAGCAAGCCAGTGAGCTTCAAACTCGGAAACACTCATTTCTCCAGTACGGTACGGAAGAGCTGCAGGAATGTCGTGTGCCTTGTCAGCCTTGCTCCATTTCTCCTGTAAAAAGACAGGAATTGAAACCTTTGGCTCTTTTATATTTGAATTCTTAAAATCTGGCAGGTATGCAAGACAGCCATCAATAGAGTCATCAGCTCCGCAGGTCTGACCATAACCGTCAAAACGGATCCAGTCCTTGCCCCACCAGCGGTTCCAGCTTTCATCCTCTGAAGCATCAATTGGCTTGTCATGATAAGACTGACCTGCAGCTGCATCAGGAATAAACTTTGAGCACGGATCAAAGTTGTCTTTTGTTCTTCCGAAATTAAAGTCACACATATCTTTTAATGTTGCATAACCGCTGTGGTTCATTACAACATCAATTAAGACTCTGATACCACGCTTATGAGCCTCGTTTACAAAATTTCTGAAATCATCAACCGTACCGAGGTTGGCATCAATAGAAGTGAAATCTAAAGCATAGTAGCCGTGATAGGAGTAATACTGATACAGCCCCATAGGACCACCGCCGACCCAGCCGTGAGACTGTTCTACAGGAGAGCTTACCCAGATAGCACTTACACCAAGAGATCTTATGTAATCAAGCTTTGAAGTTAAGCCGGCAAAATCACCACCGTGAAAGGTTCCTGCTGTATAGCCAGAATCATCCTTATATGGTCTGCCATAGCTGTCATCGTTATTAGGATCACCATTAGCATAACGATCGGTAATTACAAAATAGACATTGGCATTATTCCACTCAAAGGGAAGATCAGCTCCTTCATAGGAATCATTTGATGATACTGTAGACTTATAAGCAAGGCTTCCTGCGGCTACAGATACCGCAAGAACTAATGCAGCAGTTCTTAATTTCATACTAACTCACGAAAATTATTATATTAAGCACACTTTTATCTAATTATTGTATGTAACAGCTATATTCTATTAGATTTTCTGTTGATAAAACAAAGAATAAAATGATAAAGATCACAATTATTTCGAAATAACAGTGAATCGATTTATACCTGTACTTTGCAAAGTAGGTACAACGTATTCTAATCAAATCTCACAAAAAATTTAAATAACAATCAGTTAGATATTATTTTTAGTGCTATAATGTAGGTATTATATAGTTGTACCTACAAAGATATTTTATTATGAGTAA
>JAGDBH010000267.1 GCA_017959135.1 Succinivibrio sp.
CGGCAGTGAGCATCTTGAAGGTATACTTCAGCTTATTACAGAGAATCCTGAAATGACACCTGCTAACTTCATAGAAATAACTCGTGGAACTGAGTATGAAAAAACAGTTCGTTATCTGATGGATGCTCCTTTGAATCTGGTAACAACTACCGGTGGAGAAATTCCTTTTAAGGATAGAATCGATTATTTTGCTGTTATTTTAGGAGAGGTTCTGATGAAACCTCTGAAAGAGCGAGCAGAGGCTTTGAAAATACAGCTGTCTCAGGGAAATTCGAACGCTCTGGAAGAACATGGAGCGATTCAGAGAATAATTAGAAATAATCTTGGTTAACCTGTTTTGCCGTCGATGTTGAGCATAACATCTGACGGCTAATTCCTTGACTGTACAACATAAAATAGGTACAATACTTCCCGAAATATGGCCCATTAGCTCAGTTGGTCAGAGCAGACGACTCATAATCGTTTGGTCTCCCGTTCAAGTCGGGAATGGGCCACCACTTCTTTCTCTTATCTATTTTTTCTTCTCAAGTACTGCAGGACACTTGCTCTTACTATCTTGTGTTGCTGTTACGAAGTGACCGTCTTCTTCAACCATTACACTGCCGTTTGAGCTTCCAGAAACAATACGAACTTTCTTACCTATTCCATACTTGCATGAGAATGGCATATCAATGATCATTGGTCCATTCTCTGTATCCACTGTCATTCTTACGCCATCAGTTCTGTCGGCAAGCATCGAATATCCTTTTCCTGCAAGCAGACCTGCACCGGCGCCAACTAGTGTTCCTGTGGTATGTCCATTAATCATGTTGCCTGCTATTGCTCCAGCAACGGCTCCGATAACAGCGTTGGTTGTAGAATCCTGCTGCTTGTTATTCATGTCAATAAGTTCAATGTCTGTAATGGTTCCGTCATAGTAGGCATTCATAGATCCTGCTTCAGTTGTAGGATTGGTACATCCAGTCAATACAAGAACAGATGATGCCATTACAATTGCAGATAAAGAATATTTGTTTTTCATTGAAACGTCCTTTTTATCAGCTCAACAAAAGCCTGTTTGAGAATATTATCTCATTTTTGTTAAAATCGTTTTTGTATAAAAATTTAAAAATTGTCAGTTATGTCTAAGAAAATTATAGTTTATAAAAATTACGAATCACCTTGTCAGATCAAGATTAAAGAGGTTAATTCCTTTGGACAGGGAATTGCTGTATTTGAAGACTGCGAAGTGTATGTTGAAGGGGCACTTGAAGGTGAAGAGATTATTGTTGAAATTGGGGCTCCTTTTGCAAATGGCTCAAAAAGAAGACCAGGAAAGATAATCTCTTTTGTAAAAAAATCTCCTGACAGAGCTGACGATTTTAATGGTCTGGAACATCCAAGCCTGTATGCATACGGTCATATGACCTATGAGGCTTCTCTAAGAAAAAAGAAGACTGATATTATTAACGCTGTCAGAAAAGCAGGATTATCCCCAGCGCTGGTTGAAGATGTTCATCCCTGTGATATTTCTAAGCCTTCAAGATTTAAATCTATCAGACATTTTGCTGTAGATTCAGGCAGGATCATAAATGGCTTTTATAAAAGCCGTTCTCATGATGTCATTGAAATAAAATCAACAAAGTTTGAACCTCAGTGGTTTTCGGATTTTGCCAGCAGGCTATGTGAAACGCTTACTTCACTAAACGTATCTGTTTATGATGAAAAAACAGGAGCAGGTGATCTAAGGGCATTATTCTTAAGAGATACTCTAGAGGGAAGATTATGTACCCTTATAGTTTCTTCTAATGTTTCTGACACTATCAAAGAAGCTTATCTAAAAACAGCAGAGCAGTATGATATCGATTCTGTGTATATAAACGTTAATACAGACAAAGGTAACAGGGTTCTTGGTGATAAGACCTATCTTGCAGGAGGTGCTGAGTCTGTTGATCTGCCTCTATGCGGATATAAATTCACAGCAGGTCCTCATACTTTTCTACAGGTAAACTATCCGATTGCGCAGAAACTATATGAGACAGCTGTTTCCTGGTGCGGGCAGGAGAAGAATGCTGTTGCTCTGGATCTATGCTGTGGTGTTGGTACCATGTCTCTCTGCTTAAGTCCTAACTTCAAAGAAGTATATGGCCTTGAAATTGTTGAAGATTCTATTATAGCTGCAAAGAATAATGCCAAACTGAATGCGGTGGAGAATGTGTCCTTTGATGTTGCGGATATTACTAAGGGACTACCTTCATATCTGAAGGATAAAGATATCAGAGCAGTTATCTGTGATCCTGCAAGAGCAGGAATTGGAGATAAAGCCTGTCTTCAGTTATGTAAACTTAAAGCACCGCTAAAACTTGCTTATATTTTCTGTTCTCTGACTGCCTTATCAAGAGATCTTAAGATACTAAGTTCAAACGGTTATAAGGTTGAAGCGGTAAAAAGCTTTGATATGTTCCCATTTTCTTCCCACGTAGAAACCGTTGTCCTTATGTCTCGTGACGAATGAAAATAGAGGAATTAATGGGGAATAGCCTGTTCCAGCAAAAGAAGTTTTCTTTTTCTCTCAATTCCCCATGCATATCCTGTCAGATTACCATTGGAGCCTATAACTCTATGACATGGAATAATGAGCGCGATAGGATTATGGGAAACTGCTCCTCCTACAGCTTGAGCAGACATTCTTTCTTTCCATCCTTTTTCTGATAACTGCCTTGCAAGCTCTCCATAGGTTACTGTTTTCCCATATGGAATCTTTAATAAATCCCGCCAGACTTTTTTTCTAAACTCAGTGCTGTTAAATGCTGTTATGGGAGTGAAATCAGGAGCTTTTCCATCAAAATATATATCCAGCCATCTTTTGGTCTGAGTAAATATTGGAAGCTGTTTTTCTGTGAATCGGAATTCAGGTGAACAATGCTGGAGTCTGCATTCCTCAAAAACAAGACCGTTCAGGCATTGCCCGTCGCTGGTAATGATGATTCTCCCTAGTGGAGAGTCATAGAATTGAACAAAATTCATTTTAATAACCTTCTAATATCTTTAGATTTCAATTCCTAAGTCTAAAAAATACAGTCTTGTGAGCCATTTCTAGGCATGAATTCATTGAAAGTGTTATTTTTAAATAAAATCATATTTATATATAAATAATATTATCTTGCTGTTGAATTCAAGAGGATGTGTTAAACATGTCTTATGGTTTGCAGATTGCTTCACTAGTTATCATCTTCATTGTGGTGATGGAGTTTTATCGCTATCGTAGAATGAATCTGCTCACTACAAAGATGTTTGAGGTTCTGATTTTTCTTTCAGTCACCAGCATTCTGTTTAAATCTTTATGTATTTTTTCCTATTACAATCCAG
>JAGDBH010000004.1 GCA_017959135.1 Succinivibrio sp.
AAAGATGATGTCTACTCAGTTTAAGAGTCACTCTGAACTGATCAAGGAAAACGAACAGCTTTCCACAGAAAACTTCATGCAGAGAGCCAATACCTTGAGACTAAAGGATCTTGAGGATGAGAATCAGGCTTTACGTAAGCTTTTAAACTCACCTGTAAGACAGAACATCAAGAGACTGTTTGCTGAGGTGGTTGATGTTGATCCTGATCCATACCTAAGCCGTGTTACTGTAAACCGCGGTACCAGCTCAGATGTTTATGAGGGTATGCCTGTTATTACCGACAAAGGTCTTGTCGGTCAGGTAATGGATGCAAACTATTCCTATTCACGAGTTCTTCTCCTAACAGATCCTAACTGTCAGATCCCTGTAATCGATTCAAGATCTTCTGTAAGAGCAATCTGTGTAGGTTCAGGTTCTCATGCAGAGATTATTATCAATAACGTTCCTCGTACAGCTGATATTAAAGAAGGCGATATGCTTTTAACCTCAGGAATCGGAGGAGTTTATCCAAAAGGATATCCTGTTGCAGTTGTAACTTCTGTAGGTATTTCTGATTCTCAGCCATTTGCTGCCATCAAGGCCAGACCGCTGGTTGAAACTGATAAGATGCGTTATGTACTGATGTTCGGTGCCAATAATGACGGTACTGATGCAGAGGAATATGCTCTTCAGGCAAAACAGCTTACTGACGATAAGAATATTCTTCATCAGAAAAAGGTTAAAGAGCTGATTGATACACTTTCTGTAAAGAAAGGCAATAAGGCTGATAATTCTGAGAAAAAGGCTCAGAATTCAGATGATAAGAAAACTAAAGTAGGTGGTACAAATGATTAGCGGAAAAGACAGCGGAAATTCCTTTCTGTTACTTTTAGTACCAATGCTGTTCATTGGTCTGATTCTTCAGATTATTCATCTTCCTGAAGTTATTTCTCTGAACAGACCAGATTTTCTTACTCTTATCATTCTGTTCTTTGCTGTTTACAGCAATTTCAGTCTGAAAATCGAGACCAGCTGGCTTGTCGGTATCTTCCTTGATCTGGCAACAGGTGCTCCTCTTGGAATCAATGCTCTGATCATCTCTGCTCAGATTTATCTGATAACCACTCAGTTTAAGAATTTCTATAAATATAAACTGTGGCAGCAGGTAATCATTGTTGGAATAATCAACTTCCTGGTAACCATTCTATGTTACTGGGTTGAGCATATTATTGGCCGCAGCTACTATGAAATCAATTTCCTGATTCCATCTATATCAACAGCTATATTCTGGCCAATCGTTTATTCTATCTGTCTGATTTTATGTTCTACCTTCTCTGTCAGCTCAGATGATAAAGAGAAGCTAGATTAGGTATAAATGACTAAACTTATCCTTGCCTCAGGATCTCCACGACGCAAAGAATTCATCAGCCATCTTGGTATTGATTTTGATGTGGAGATTCCTAATATTGATGAATCTCCCGTACAGGGAGAAACCCCAAGCGAACTTGTTTTAAGATTATCTCGTCTGAAGGCGGATTTCATTTCCCAAAACCACAGTGATTCTGTAGTAGTTGCTGCTGACACTGTTGTCTGTTTTAATGGTATGATCCTGGGAAAACCTTCTTCAAGAGAAGATGCCTTCAACATGATAAAAATGCTTCAGGGACAGACTCACACCGTGTATACCGGGGTTACTGTTCAGAAAGGAAATCTTAAAAGAAGTAAGGTTGTTTCAACCGAAGTTACATTCGATTCCATGGATGATGAATTCATAAGAAACTATGTTGCCTCTGGAGAGTGTGACGATAAAGCAGGTGCTTATGCAATTCAGGGAATGGCTTCAATGTTCATTTCCCAGGTAAAGGGATCAGTAAGTTCAGTTGTAGGATTACCTATAAACGAAGTTGTTAAGTATTTAAGAGAATTTGGTCTAGAAATTCCAGTCTCAAAGGTGTGTTGATGAATACATACGAAAAAGCCTCCAAGATACTTTGGAATAACACAGATATAAATCTGGAAGTAGCTCAGAAAGCGCTTAATCACCTGAATTCAAGAGAAATTGATTTTGGTGATTTATTCTTTGAAAGAAGTGTTGCTGAGGGATTTTTTCTTGAAGAAGGAATCGTAAAGGGCGGATCTTTCAGTATTTCCCAGGGTGTTGGTGTTAGAGCTGTATTAGGAGCCAAATCCGGATTTGCCTATTCAGATGTTCTGGATGAAAAGTCTCTTATGGAAGCCTGTTCTGCTGCACACAGCATCAGTCATGGTCACAGCTGTAATCGTGAAAAGATTGTTGTTTCAAAAAGAGAAACCAAACCTCTGTATGTGGATGATGATCCTATTGCCGCAATGGATAAGGCTCAGAAGGCTGCAATGCTGGAGATTCTTGATAAAAAAGCCAGAGCTTTAGATCCAAGAGTTGTTCAGGTTATGGGTAGTCTTAACTGTTCATATTCAACGACCATGGTAATGCCTACAGATGGTCCTGCCCGATGTGATATCAAACCAATCTGTAACATTTCTGTAAGTGTGGTCATGGAACACAAAGGCCGTAAGGAAGAAGGTTTCGCTGCAACCGGTGGTGCTGTACTTTTCAACACTCTGCTTAAAGATGATACTTTAGATAATCTGGCTAAGGAAGCTGTAAGAATGGCATCTGTTAATATGGAAGCTATTCCTGCTCCTGCTGGAACTATGCCTGTTGTTCTAGGTGCCGGCTGGCCTGGTGTTCTGGTTCATGAGGCTGTAGGACATGGTCTTGAAGGTGATTTCAACAGAACCGGTTCTTCTGCATATTCAGGAAAAATCGGTCAGAAGGTTGCCTCAAGCTCATGTACCATTATTGATGACGGTACTATTCCAAATCGCAGAGGTTCCTTATCATTTGACGATGAAGGTACTGATTCTGCATGTAATGTCCTGATTGAAAAGGGTATCCTCAAGGGATATATGCAGGATAAGCAGAATGCTATGCTGATGAATATGAAGCCTACAGGAAACGGCAGACGTCAGAGCTACAACTGCATGCCAATTCCTAGAATGACCAATACCTTCCTGCAGAATGGCGAGTATGACAAGGACGAGATCATCTCCTCTGTGAAGAATGGTATTTATGCGGTTAACTTCCGTGGCGGTCAGGTTGATATTACCTCGGGTGAATTTGTATTCTCTGCTTCAGAGGCCTATCTGATTGAAAATGGAAAGGTTACATCTCCTATTAAGGGAGCTACTCTTATAGGTAATGGTCCTAAGACCATGCAGCAGGTATCAATGGTTGGCAACAACCTTGAATTTGACTGCGGTATCGGCATGTGCGGTAAAGCTGGTCAGGGCGCTGCTGTTGGTATCGGTCAGCCTACAGTTAAGATTGACTCAATTACTGTTGGCGGCACAAACTAAAAAAAGGCTGCAGATTAAATGATCTGCAGCCGAATTATCTTTTCTATAAGAAATCCGTTGTCCTATCTGTTTACGTAAACTGGCTTAAACAGGAAGCTTGCTCCCTGATCTGCCGGCAGAACATTTTCTCTGCATACCCTAAACAGTACTCGACCGTAGGTCTGTTCATCCTGTTCAATATCAGGTTCTTGGGCAAGTCTGTTTTCTAAAGATGTCATACAGTTGATTTCACCTTTTTCAGCATCAAAATCAATAAGATCACCATCTTTCAGAAGAGATATCAATCCACCCTTTGCAGCTTCTGGTGACAGATGCAGCGCTGATGGAATTCCGCCTGAAGCTCCTGATAATCTTCCGTCGGTCAGCAGGGCAACATGGTAACCAGCTTTCTGCAGATTACCAAGAACAGGCATCAGAGTATGGAGTTCCGGCATTCCAGAGGCAGCAGGACCGGCGTATCTGACGACAATTACCGCATCCTGATTCAGTTTTCCTTCCTTGTATGCCTTCTGCACATCATACTGTGAGTTGAATACTCTGGCTGGAGCGACAACATGCATATGTTCTTTTGCAACTGCAGAAATCTTTATAACACTGTCACCCAGATTTCCATGAAGAACCTTAAGTCCTCCCTGTTCTCTGAAGCATCCACCATCTGAAACTATGACATCAGGATCTTTTGATTCTCCGCAGTCAACAAACTTAAGCTCCCCGTTTTCAATAACAGGTGTGGTCAGCTGATTGGAGAAATCTCCAAACACCGTCTGCACATCTTCATGGAGAAGTTCTCGTTTTGCCAGTGCCTTTAAGAGTACAGGAACACCTCCGGCATTCTGCAGTGCGTTGATATCGTAGCTGGCATTTGGATATACCTGTACCAGTAGAGGTACAACCTCGGAGAGATCACTTATATCCTGCCAGGTGACAATATATCCTGCACTTCTGGCTATTGCCGGCATGTGCAGCGTATGGTTGGTTGAGCCTCCTGATGCCAGAAGGGCAACCAGACCGTTTACAATATTTTTGGCAGTAAGGGTTTTGTACAGCGGTTTGAAGTGTTTTCCCTGTCTGGTGCTTTCTACCATCATTTTTACAGCATAGTCTGTAAGTCTGTCTCTCAGCTCTGTATCAGGTGGTACAAACGCAGAGCCTGGAAGCATAAGTCCCATGGCCTCTAAAACCAGCTGATTGGTGTTGGCTGTGCCGTAGAAGGTGCAGGTTCCTTTTGAGTGATAGCATTTGCACTCCATTCTCTGAAGTGCAATCTTATCGATTTTTCCTGCTGCATAGTCCTGACGGACTTCTGATTTCTCTTTATTGGAAATACCTGTACTCATAGGTCCTGAAGGAATAAAAGCTACAGGAAGATGGGCAAAGGCAGCAGAGCCCATGAGAAGACCTGGACTGATTTTATCGCATATTCCCAGAAGAAGAGCTCCATCAAATATGTTGTGAGACAGGGCAACAGCAACGCTTTGTGCAATCAGGTCGCGTGAGAAAAGAGATATGTCCATACCAGGCTGGCCCTGGGTAACTCCGTCACACATGGCTGGAACCATTCCTGCAACCTGGCTGCTGGCGCCTACGGACTGTGCACTTTGGGCTATCTTTTGAGGGTAATCCTTATAGGGACAGTGAGCACTTACCATGTCATTATAGGCACTTACAATCGCAAGATTAGGTCCAGCTCCGGTAATAAGGTTTTCTTTTGTTGAATCCAAGGCTCCGGCTGCAGCATGAGCAATATTTGAGCAGGTAAGAGTTTCTCTGTCACGATTTACTGAAGACTGTGCTTCAATCATCTTCAGATAGGCTTTTCTTGTAAGTCTGGAACGCTCTTCAATACGTCTTGTAACTTCTAGTATGACCTTATTCATCTGCAAGCCTCTTTTCTATCTGTGCTATAGCCAGACTGACTATCTGTTCAGGGGAATCTTTGATATCTATGTTTATAACGTCGTTCTCTGAGTCAGGAAACTCCAGAGCTTCAAACTGGGAGTTGAGCATATCTTCCTTCATGAAATGTCCCTGACGTTTCATCATTCGATCACGGATAAGTTCTTTGCTGCCATAAAGATGTATAAAGATAAGACCTTCATTACCTTCTCTGAGCATGTCACGATACTTCTTTTTCAGTGCAGAGCAGACTACCACTCCTGACTGTTTGCGGTTTTCCATAGAGAAGAGGACATCATTTACTCTTGTAAGCCAGGGAATTCTGTCTTCATCGTTAAGAGGGCGGCCTTCTCTCATTTTTATGATATTGGCACGAGGATGAAGATCGTCTCCATCAATAAAGCTGGAATGAAAGTGTTCAGCTATAGCTTTGCCGATAGTACTTTTTCCGCTGCCACAAACTCCCATTACTACGCATTTTACGGTCATAATCATCCTTAATCGTACTTTTGTTATATTCCTAAATCCTATATCTTTTATCGTAAATTCAATACTAAATCAATTCACAGAAGTTTTCTAAAGCAAAAGTCACATCTGTATATATAAATTTAAAATAAATTACTGTTATCTAAAGAAGAGCTGAATATCTTTAATAAACTGATTTAAAAGCTGTTTTTTGTTGTAGGCGTTCTTTAGGTTGGATTTTTTGTGGGTTAATAGATTATACAGAAATTCTAACTGTGAACAATAAGACATTTTTTTTTATCAAAAAAAAGTAGACTTTTGTTAATGCTTACAACTTATGTAATAGGAGTGTCAAATGGAGAAAATAAGTCAAGTTATCTCAAAGTCACTTGACGTCTTTTCAGTCGTTCTTCTGGTGGTTATGTCGCTTTTGGTAATCATCAATGTAGCCCTGCGCTTTATATTTAATTCAAGTATTGTTTTCTCAGAAGAACTGTCCAGATTTCTCTTTATATGGGTTGTATATATCGGAGCCATCATTGCCGTAAGAGATGACAGTCATATTTACGTGGATTTTATTCGTAAGAAACTGCCTGAGGGTATTCAGTTTTTCTTAAAGATTGTCTGTGAAATAGCAATGCTGATTGGCTGTACTCTGTTTTTCCTGGGAAGCGTAGATTTAACAGAAGTTAATATCACAGACCATTCTCCTGTTGCAGGAATCTCTCTGGGATTTGTCTATTCAGCAGGTCTTCTTGGCAGCTTCGGCATGATAATCATGCTCCTTATAAGGCTTTATAGAGTTCTTCGTAAAAGAGAAGTAACTTCTCAGAAGGAGGCTGAATAACTATGACAGTAGCTATTTTTCTGGCAATTCTTCTGACCTCTGTTTGTATCGGTATTCCTATTGCCTTTTCTCTTCTGATGTGCGGCTTTGGTCTGATGTGGTATATGGATATGCTGGATCCTCAGATCGTCGCTCAGAGTCTGATTAACGGTGCTGATAACTTTACTCTGCTGGCAATTCCTTTCTTCGTTTTTGCCGGTGATATCATGAATGTCGGCGGTCTGGCAAAACGTCTTGTTGATCTTCCAATGAAACTGGTTGGTCATAAGGCAGGCGGTCTTGGATATGTTGTAATCATTGCCGCAGTTATTATGGCCTCTCTGTCTGGTTCTCCTGCAGCAGATACCGCAGCTATTGCCGCTATTATGTTCCCAATGATGTCAAAGGCTAACTATCCAAAGGAAGGCTCTGTCGGTCTGATTGCATCAGGTGGTATTATTGCTCCTATCATCCCTCCATCAATTCCTTTTATCGTAATTGGTGTAACCGCTTCTGTTTCTATCTCTCAGCTGTTCCTGGCAGGTATTGTTCCTGGTCTTTTAATGGGTGTAACTCTATGTTTTGTATGGAGTTTAAGAGCTCGCAGATATGAAGCTGCTCCAAAGGCATCTGCCAAGGAAATCATGAAGTCTTTCAGAAGCAGTATCTGGGCACTGATGCTTCCTGTAATTATTATCGGCGGTTTCAAGACCGGAGTCTTTACTCCAACCGAGGCTGGTGCTGTGGCTTCTGTATACGCCCTGTTTATCTCCATCTTTGTGTATAAGGAGCTTTCCCTGCATGCCATTTACGGAGCTCTTCTGAGCACTGTTAAAACAACCGGTGTAATCATGATGATGGTTGCAGCTGCACAGGTATCAGCATGGCTTATGACTGTTGCAGATCTCCCTGGTACTGTAATTGAGCTTTTAAAGCCAATGATTGACAGTCCAAAGCTTCTTCTGGCACTGATTCTCGTTCTGCTTACCGTGATGGGTATGGTGCTTGATCTGATTCCTATCGTTCTGATTCTTGTACCAGTTCTGATGCCTCTGATTCATGAGGCAGGAATAAACGAGATTTATTTCTGCGTAATGTTCATTATCTGCTGTTCAATCGGTCTGATTACTCCTCCAGTAGGTAATGTTCTGAATGTTGTTTCAAGTGTAACCAAAGTTCCATTTGAGCGCTCAGTCATCGGTATTCTGCCATATGCAGGATCACTGCTGCTGTTACTGATTCTGTTCCTGTTATTCCCTGAAATAATTATCGGACCACTTAATTTCATGATGGGTAAATAGTCAGGAAGACGGAAATTTGAAAAGGATAAACATGTTCTAAAAGATTTTGTTTGCATACTGTAATTTCTTTTTTTAAGGAGACACAAATGAAGAAAACCTTAGCTGTTATTCTTGCAACTATTCTGGGTGCCAGCGTTGCAATGCAGGCTGAAGCAAAGACTGTTCTACGTTTTGCTACAGATGTTTCAAAGGACAATACCCAGGGACAGGGCGCTGTTTACTTTGCAGAGCAGGTAAAGGAAAAGTCAAAGGGTGAGATTGAGATCAAGACCTTCTTTGACAGCACCTTAGGTAACTCTCAGGCAATTGTTTCAGGTGCCCGTTCAGGAACCATTGATATTGCAATGGTTGGCGGCGGTATCGCTTCAGGTTTATCTCCAGTAATGGCTGTTCTTGATATTCCATTCATCTTCAAGGACAAAGCTCATGCATATCGTGTTCTTGATGGAGAAATCGGTGACAGACTATATAAGACTCTAGAGCCTCTTGGATTAAAGGGTCTGGCTTATTTTGAAAACGGCTTCCGTAACATGACCAACAGCCGTAAACCAATTGTTAAACCAGAAGACTGTGCTGGACTTAAGATCAGAGTTCCTCAGAGTAATATGCTGGTTGCAACTTTCGAAGCTCTAAAGGCAAATCCTGTTCCTATGGCATACGGTGAACTTTATACTGCTATGGAAACCGGTGCTATCGAAGCTCAGGATCATCCTATTTCAACACTTTATGCTGGTAAGTTCTATGAGATTCAGAAGTATCTTTCAATGACCAACCATGCATATACAGCAGTAACCGTAATGATGAACAAGAAGAAGTTTGATAAGTTAAGTGCTGATCAGCAGAAGCTTCTTGTTGATTGTGCTCGTGATGCTGCAAAGTATCAGCGTGAAGTTAATGCTAAGCAGGAAATCACCATGATCGAGGACATGAAGAAGACTGGTATTCAGGTTAACGACAATGTTGATTCTGATGCATTCATGAAGGCTACTTTATCAGTTCGTTCAATCTACACTGACAAGAACGGTGATGAGTACGTAAAACTAATCGATGCTGAACGTAACAAATAAGACTAATCCTTAAATTACTCTTAAGTTTAAATGCCGGTGATTTTCTCATCGGCATTATTTTTGAGGATTACTCCTGATATACCTGTTCTCCGGTCTGTTCCCATCTTCTGAGGTTTCGTTCGCGATACCACATCTGCCAGGCATTAACGACATTCTGCCAGAGAATATATGTACCAGGGATAATTGCAACTGTCGGGGTGAGATAGGTGAGAGTAACCCATAATCCAAAGACCATGTTCTTCTGTCCTAAAGCCTGACCTGCACTGATCCTCTGATGTCCGAACTGTCCGATTCCCTTTGCCAGAACAAACTGCATGATGGTCATAACAAA
Source organism: Succinivibrio sp. (assembly GCA_017959135.1). Classification (GTDB taxonomy): domain Bacteria; phylum Pseudomonadota; class Gammaproteobacteria; order Enterobacterales; family Succinivibrionaceae; genus Succinivibrio. Next base: position 9,266 of record JAGDBH010000004.1, read on the forward strand.
ACCTACAGCTGCCATGATAGTAATTTCCAGTGTGCTTTTATCAGATGAGGCGATATTGGAGAAGGTCTTTGCCGACACAACCACAATAATAAAAGCCCACATATAAAAGCCTATATCTTTCGTGTTTCTGAGAATGAACTGATGCAGCTTAGGTGTGAAGGTGCGGATTAGAAAAGTTAATACCAGCGGAAGCACCAGAATAGGGGAGATATGATTCAGGATTAGCAGGCAGTCATGAAAGAAAGAGTTGTTTCCCATATCGCAGAACAGAGGAAATAACAGAGGTATAGCTACTGCTGCTGCAAGATTACTGAAAATAATGTAGGTGGTAAGTGCCGATTCATTACCACCAAGCTTACCTGTGATCACTGAGGCTGATGCTGCTGTAGGTGTAATAAGACAAATGAGGATGCCTTCAAGAATAACTGTATCGCTGGAGTCAGGAAAGATTTTTAAATAAAAGGCCAATATAGCAGTAGCTGCAATCTGATAGACAATCAGAATAAAATGCCATGCTCTTGGCATCATCTGATGCAGAGTAATCTTGCTGAAGGCGAAAAACAGAATGAAGAACAGTACAACCGGCAGAGAATCTCCGGCTGCATGTGCAGCAGGTTTCAGATGCGCAGACCATTCTACGTAATTGAAAAAGCAGAATACCAAAAAGCCCATTGAAACGGCAATAAGTAAGGTGTAGGGCCTTAGTTTTTTTAATAAATTTACTATCATGTTATTCCTGATATGGCTCCAGGCCTTTTTCTCTTCTCTCTCTAATATCCTTTTCTCTAAGTCTCATCTGAACAGCATTTACAAGATTCTGCCACAGCAGATAGCTGCTTGGGACGATAGCGGATACTGGAGAGAGGAACATAATTGCAATCCAGATGGCAAATACAGTGTTTTTCTGTCCTAATCCCTGACCAGCACTGATTCGCTGTTTTTCTTTCTGACCAAAATATTTACCGATGACAAACTGCAGCACTGTAATGATAAAGCCAATCAGAAACAGCATACACATGAAGAATGATCCTGTTGTTGAGTTGGCAATACTTTCAAATATTCTTGCAGACTGTATGGCAAGAGTTATAAGCCAGAAATAGAAACCGATCTCTTTGGCACTGTTTATAAGCTTAAGAAGTTTTGGGAAAAACATTCTTATAACAACAGCAAAAATAAGTGGCAGTACCAGTACAGGAAAGATCCTGCTCAGAATCAGCAGGAAATCATCCAGGAATACTCCGGATATTGTTGTGCATATCAGAGGAAAATACAGTGGGATAAATACAGCAGCGATGATATTACTGATAATTGTGTAGGATGTCTGAGAGGATTCATTTCCTCCGAGTTTTCCTGTCATAACAGCAGCAGATGCTGCAGTTGGGGCTATGGTACAGATAATTGTACCTTCAAGCAGAAGTGTTGCTTCCTGTGATAAATCGTTTTTGAAATAATAAAGCAGTGCTACGAAGAATCCTGTTGAAAGGATCTGGACTGCAGCAAGTGACAGATGCCACCTTCTTGGGATCATTTCCTTGATTTCTATCTTGCAGAATGAGAAAAACAGGATAATAAAGAGATTAACCGGTAGAGAATCAACTAAAAAGTAAGCAACTGGTCTTAATGGTTCTGTCTGAGGAATATATCTGAAAACCAGAAAACCTGTAAAACCTATCATGATAGATACAAAAAGGCTGTTGGTTTTTAGCTTATTTTTTATTGATTCTAATTGCATGATGTTGGTCCAAATTATGGTATAACATACAACATCAATTATAAGAGAAAACGCTGTGGGATTAATATAAATGAGTTCTTTTAAGGAAGATTTAGGTGCAGAAGAGTCTCGTCTGGAGCAGGTTTCATCTGAAGTGGTGCAGTTTGCACTCTCAAATGGCGCAGATGAGTGTGAAGTAAATATCGGCGCAGTTAAAGGTCTTTCTGTTTCCTGCCGCGATCAGGATGTGGAAAATATCGAGTTCAACCGAGACAACGGTATGAGTATTACCGTGTACAAGGATAAACGTTCAGGTGTCGTTTCAACTAATGATCTGTCAAAGGAATCAATAAGAGAGGCTGTTCGTTCTGCAATTAATCTTGCAAAGTATTCTGATCCTGACCCTTGTTCAGGTCTTGCAGACAAGGAACTTATCTGTAACTCCTTTAAAGATCTTAATCTGGTGTTTGACAATAAAGTTGATGCTGATTTTGCTGCATCTAAGGCACTGGAGCTCGATAAAATGGCCGAGGAGCAGAAGGTTGATGGTATCAAGAAATCAGATGGTTCAAGTTTCTCAAGCTATCTTTATACAACTGTAATTGCCAACTCCAATGGCTTTAATAAAGCCCGTTCTGCAAGCTCAGTATCTGCTGATATCACTCTTTTAGGTGAGTCAGATGGAAAGATGCAGCGTGCATCCGGCTCAAGCATTGCAAGATCTCTTGAAGATATATATTCATCTCAGAAGATTCTTGATGAAGCTTTTGAAAAGACTCTCCTGAAGCTTAATTCAAGAAAGCTGAATACCGGTAAATATAATGTCATCTTTACCAGATCAGCTGTACAGTCTCTTTGGGGCAATTTCTCATCTGCTATTTCCGGCGGTGCTCTTTATAGAAACCGTTCATTCCTGTGTAATTCTCTTGGAAAGCAGGTTTTATCAGATAAAGTCACTATCTATGAAGATCCTTTCGTGCTCAAGGGATTAGGCTCACGTAACTTTGATAGCGATGGTGTAAGAGTATGTGCCTCAGACATTGTTAAGGACGGAAGGCTTGAACAGTATCTTTTATCTGTTTATTCTGCCCGTAAGCTTGGTCTTCAGAGTAATGGTCATGCCAGCGGAAGTCATAACTGGTATATTTCTTTCAAAGACGCTACCTATTCTTTTGATGAGCTGTTGGCAAAGGTAGGTGAAGGTGTTGTGGTTACCGGTCTTATGGGACAGGGCATTGATCTTGTAAGCGGTAATTACTCAAGAGGAGCTGAAGGCTACTACTTCAAAGACGGAAAGTTTGTTCACTCTGTAGACGGAATAACAATAGCGGGAAATCTGAAGGATATGTTCCTGAATATGGAAGCTATGGCTGACGATTTTGATGAAAGATATAAGGTTCAGACCGGCTCTGTATTTATTCCTGATATGACTATTTCAGGAAACTAACAATCTCCTCGAGGAAAAACCTCGAAGAGATATGATTCTGATATAAGGCAGCTACTGGTACATATAGCTTAAGAACAGAAGATCGATAATCAGAGGTTTTCCGAATTTCTCCTGCAGAATTCCTGTAACCTTCTCTCTGCATTCGACTCTGATTTTCTCTCTTGCCTCATTGGTTGCAACCTGACCAAACTCTTTTGAGCCCAGGATTGTAACAATGGCATCTTTAATCAGAGGTTCAACGTCAGCAATAATGGTTGAATCTCTGCTATCCTCTAGCATCAGACTTATTTTGATTCTTACATAGTGAATCTTGTCTCTAGGATTCAATGTAGCTACGTTGGTTGTGATATCAGGTGAGATCTGATAATAACCAATCTCTGGAGCAACATTCTCTGGTTCTGCTGGCTCCTCTTTCTTGCCATGACCTGATGCATAAGCAGATGAAGAAACTGCAATAAAGATTATAGAAACAAGTCCTAATAAAAGTTTTTTTAACATTTTCTTTTCCTTTATGTATGCTAGTGTTGCCTTAAAACAGAACATCATCAATTTTTCTGGATAATGTTTGACCATTTAGAATCTTTACGTCACGAGCTCCCAACAGAGGGGTTGCTGCTCTATTCAGTTTCTGAACCTTAGGCTCATTAACATATAGTTTTCCGTCTTCCTTAACGTAGAAGTAAGAATGTCTGATGAATGTTGCGCACATAATCTTAAACAGAATTGGATCCGCAAATTCAGGAGAATTATTGGTAACCTCTACAGGCAGACGTTTTGAATATGACAGACATTTTTCAATGAACTCAGGAACATCTGATCTGCCATCTTCGGTATCCTTCAGTGCTGTAACAGCCACAAGGTAACGAACCAGATTGTGGTAAATACATCTTGATAGAATATAGAACTCCTGATAGCCGTCTCCAGAAACAAACAGCATATCGTTATCTCTTGTGATATAACCCTCGTTGAGGAAGTTCTCTATATGTTTATCGATAAGATTATCAAGATCCTTTTCGTCAACAGGAGCAAACAGCTCATGTCTTAGGAAGTAGAACAATGAGCGCGCATGAGAGCGTACGTCCTCATGCAGAATGTGTCCGTTTCTTAAAATAATATTTGCAAGCAGTGCTGGAAGAGCAAACAGATGAACAATATTATTCTGGAAATAGGTTAACTGAAGAGTCTGACCATAGCTTGGTCGAACAAACTTCATATCATCACCGACATCGTAAAGTCTGAATTTCTTCAGTTCCATTGCCTGTCTTATCAGAGTCATTGGTGATGCAGTTGGAATTGTGGCCCTTCTTCTTGGATCAACATGAAGAATCTTTAAATACATGGAAATGCATTTTTCCAGCTGACTGATACTCATTGTATGGTCAGGAACATTCATAATTGCCAGAGCACACAGGTTGATTCCGTTGATTGTTGCAGAATCATTCAGATTGATAATAATTCTGTGTGCAAGCTGATTAACAATGTCGTTCAGCCATGAAGGTCTTGCTGTACCCTTAGGATCGATATCATTTTTCCATCCTGGGACATTTTCATTCAGGAACTTATGTACTACGACAGGTTCTCCGAAGGTTACATAGCCACGGCCATAGTTTCTGAATCGCTTAAAGATACCAAGAAGCTGCATCGCGCTTTCTTTTTTCTTGGCCTCTCCTACAAGTTCTCTCATGTAGGAACCGACTTCAGTAACATGCTCATATCCAAGATAGGTTGGAACGAAAGCAATAGGTCTGTCCGAACCTCTAAGCTGTGACTGAACAGTCATGGCCACCATGCCTGTTCTTGGAGGCAGAGTTCTTCCGGTTCTTGAGCGACCGCCTTCAATAAAGAATTCTGTAGCATAGCCATT
>JAGDBH010000268.1 GCA_017959135.1 Succinivibrio sp.
AAATATCTGTATAATCTCTCCCCGTAGTGATGCTGGCATAGCTCAGTTGGTAGAGCACCTGTTTTGTAAACAGGGGGTCGTGGGTTCGAGACCTACTGCCAGCACCATTCAAATCCTCTCTTATTTCAAATCCCCTTTTAAGAAAAACAATAAATTCAATATTTGGATTAACTGTATCTGTTATATTCCAGGAAATTTCCTATAATACAATCTAGTAATTAAAGTATTACATTTGGATTATTTATATTAATAAACCATTTTATTAATAGTATTTAATTCTACCTGTTTGGTCGAATATCTTAGAGTTGGTACTGCCCTATGCCTGAACTGCCAGAAGTAGAAGTCACAAAACGCGGAATTGAAAAACCTCTTTTAAACGCCATCATTTCCAGTATTTATTATGATGACAAATCTTTAAGACAACCTTTTTCACCTGATTTAAAGAAGCTGGAAAAGGCTAAGGTTCTGAAAATTGAAAGAAGAGCCAAGTATATTGTCATTACAACCACTAATGGCTATCTGGTACTGCATCTTGGTATGACCGGACATCTGAGAGTTCTCGAACAGAAAACTCCAATGGATACTCACGACCATTTTGAAATAGGTCTTCAGTCTGGTGTTTCAATCCGCTACAACGATATCAGACGCTTCGGACTGGTTCTGTACTTTGACAAGACTCAGGATCCTTATCAGTGTGAACCTTTAAAGTCTTTAGGTCCTGAACCCTTTTCCAAGGAATTTACTTCCGAGTATCTGTATTCACGTCTTCAAAGACTTAAAAAGAGCATCAAGCAGGCTCTGATGGATAACTCCATTGTAGTTGGCGTCGGTAATATCTACGCTTCAGAGGTACTGTTCCTGACTAAAATCAGTCCGCTTACTCCATCTAACAGGATAACAAAGAAGCAGTGTGATTCCCTGGTGGAACAGATTCCATTACTTTTGAAGGAATCAATTAAAAAAGGCGGTACAACTATTAGAGATTTCTCTGGTGCTGATGGTAAGCTTGGGTATTTTGTACAGAATCTGTATGTTTATGGTCATGAGGGAGAACCATGCAGGATCTGCGGTACTAAGATAGTATGTACAGTGCAGGGACAGCGTTCAACCTTCTACTGCCCGCACTGTCAGAAATAGAAGTTATTTCTTCTGAGAAGTAATCAGACTGAAAACAGGCTCTGGTACCAGCTTGCTTATATCGCCGCCGTGGATAAAGATTTCTCTTACCAGAGTTGATGAAATGAAAGAGAACTCTGATGCTGTCTGCAGGAATATAATCTCAAGCTCAGGTATATAGGCTTTGTACATTCCTGTAAGCTGGGCTTCATAATCGTAGTCAGTTGCATTTCTAAGTCCGCGGACCAGTACATTGCACTGCTTTTCTTTCAGATAATCAATAAGCAATCCCTTAAATCCTTCAACCTTCACATTCTTAAGGTCTGATAAGGCATCCTTGGCAGAACAGATTCTTTCTTCAAGGGTAAGGAAGGTATGCTTTGATGGACTGTTGGCAACGGCAACAATTACATTATCAAATAAGGCAGATGCGCGTTTTATGATATCAAGATGACCTTTGGTTAACGGATCAAATGTTCCTGGAAATACAGCCAAATTACTCATAGCTTAATCTCTCGTTTGCCTAATGGAGTTCTGCTCCATTAATATTATGTTAAATTTTGTTCTCTAGTTCAGCGAATAGTCGCTGCAGATTCTATCAAAAGACTCAATCACTTTACGGATATCAATGGATTTCATTGCATCCCTGTTTTTAACTCTGTATCTCCAGCCTGCTTCCTTATCGCCAAGCTCAGCTTTAGCCATCTGTGCATATACACTGACTTCATACTTTCTGAAGTTCCAGGCTCCAACTCTGTCTGGATTGTGAATAGCAAATAGTCCGATAACTGGAATATTAAGGGATGAAGCAAGATGCATGCTTGCACTGTCAGGTGATATTACAACCGATGCAATAGAAATAACTGCAGCCAGAATTCTCAGAGATGTTTTTCCGCACAGGTTGGTACAGTTATCCCTGAGTTTGTCTGCAATGCTGCTGCAAAGCTCGGTCTCAATACTGCCCTTGCCTCCTACAATCACCACATGAAAGACTTTTTCTACGGCATACTGCCCTATCTGTGTGTAGCCGTCAGCTGTCCAGTTCTTTTCTGCCTTTGCAGATGCCGGTGCTATGACCAGAATTTTCTTATGCTGAGGAATAAGTTTCTTTGCAGTATCGATTTCATCCTGAGTCAGATGATAGTTCCACTTAGGCTGTATACCTTCAAAGCCTGCAGTTCTTGCAAAAGAGATAAAGCCTGAAAGTACATGAGGAGATTCTGGCTTATTTATTCTGTGGTTTATGAAAAGACTCTGTCCTTCTCGACTTCTTTCAGCGTCATATCCGTATTTATTTCTTGCTTTAACAGCTGTAGACAGCACTGAGGCCTTTATTGATGTCTGCATGTTAAGCAGTGCATCGTAACTGTCGCCTTTCATTTCTTTTCTTAGGGAGATGACAGACTTTAAGAGTCCCTGTTTCTTGATTTCAACAGGTGCCAGAGGAACGATTGGTTCTCCGTCACTTACGAATAGAGATGAAAATCTTGAGTCGATAATCCATTTAAGTTTAACTTCCGGATAGTCTTCATGAATGGCATTGATGATGCCAAACGCATTAATGCAGTCACCTAAGGCTGTAAGTCTTAGAATACATACTGACTTGTTATCTGAATTTGTCACGCTGTTCCTCACTTTTGCCTCATTGTATCATCATTTTCTCCAAGGCATATATCGTGAAATCACAACGAAAGTTGTATTCTTGCAAAGAAAATAGTATTTTGAGATTCAAACTACAGGTATTTCTGGAACAAAAGTCGATGGAAAATATAAGAGTCATAAATTTTGGAAAGACACGGTTCTTTATCAATGAAAGTCTACCTTCAGATCAGGAGTTCTCATTTTATGAAAGCTTTTTTGACCGTAACTCAATAGAACGTTCTGAAGGTGTAACCTCAAGAGGAGGACGCGGACAGACTCTTTTATTTAAGAAGGACGGCAGAGATCTTGTATTAAGACATTACAAGAGAGGCGGTCTGTTTGGAAAGCTTGTCTCTGACTGCTTCTTTTTCTTTGAGCCTCATTCTCATCGTGCCTATGATGAATTTACCCTTTTAAACAGGATGCTTGAGCTGAATCTTCCGGTTCCAAAGCCTGTAATTGCAAGAGAGATAAAAAGCGGTATCGGTATTGTTCAGGATATAGTAATTGAAAGACTGAACGGGTATACAGATTTATCCTATGTGATTGCCCAGAGACATTTAAGCTCTCAGGAATTTATATCCATAGGACAGACTATCAGACGATTTTTTGATAACAATATTCTGCATACTGATCTGAATATACGTAATATTCTTTTAGGTCAGAACGGCGGTGTCTGTGTCATAGACTTTGACAAGTGCTTTCTTGTTCAGCTTACAACCTCTGATAAGGAAGAAATGATGAATCGTCTTCTGCGTTCCTTTAGAAAAGAATTAGCAATAAATTCAGAAAAAAAAGTCAATTTTAATGAGAGCGACTTTGAACTTTTAAAAAGAGAAGCTCTAAAAAATTAAACTTGTACAGTAATATAGTGTTGTATATTCTTTTTTCCGAATATGGGGCATTATATGGACAAGAAAACCGTCGTCATCGTAGATCATCCTAACTACAGTCAGTCAAATGTTAATCGAAGATTTTGCGATGAAATGAGAAAGTATCCTGATGAGATTCTTATCCATAATATTCAGAGTGTTTATCCAACAGGCTTTATTGACGCCTCAAAGGAACACTGTGTTCTTGAAAATAATGGCACCATAGTTCTTCAGTTCCCTTTCTACTGGTTTAACTGCCCTCCAAAGATGAAAGAATGGTTTGATAAGGTATTAACCTCAAACTGGGCCTTTAAAGATGCTTATCACCTTGAGAACAAGAAGATAGGAATGTGCATTTCCTGTGGAAGTGAAGAGGCTGCTTATACCGCTTCAGGAAGACACCATCGGAAGGTTGAGGATTATCTGTGCAATATCCTGCATGCTTTTGAGATGTGCCGTGTTGATTATATCGGCAGTTTCATAACCTATGGAATCAATGATACCGAGATTGTAACCGCCGATGTGATTGGTCAGAGAGCCAGAGACTATATCGAGTGGCTTAAATCCATCGCTTCTTAATTCTTGAACAGCATCAGGTCAAGCTGTTCAATAGTTCTGTTCAATGCTCCTTTGCCCTGCTGCTGTACATCCAGGGCCTTTACTCCTGTATCCTGAAGAAGTTGTCTGTTGCCTAATAGTTTTACTATGTATGCGGCAAGTTTCTCTTCATCCTCTGCAACATAGCATCCACCGGTATCTAAAAGCTTCTCGAACTGCTCCTCAAAGTTTCTGTAAATTGGACCGGTCAGAAGAGGAAGACTGAAATATGCAGGCTCTAAAGGATTGTGTCCGCCGATATCAACAAAACTTCCTCCCATGAAGATAAGATCGCATAGACCAAAGTAGGTTTCAATCTCTCCC
>JAGDBH010000269.1 GCA_017959135.1 Succinivibrio sp.
AAGCTGCCATGGATAAAAGGCAATTGCGCCATCCACCTTCAGGGTTGGAATCCTCATTGAGGCAAGAAGCTCGTCAATATTGCCCTCATTATCGACCTTCGAGAAGGTTGCCTTAATGGAAGAAAAGGAAAAATCGACATTGACTCTGAATACGGTTCTGATGTTTCCAATCTTAGGTGCAGGAACATCTACCGTTAACAGACCTTCCTTGTTCAGAATCGAGGATGAGAGCGGCTCATATGAGAAAACCGCATAATGCTGTCTTGAGTTGATTTTTGAAATCACACTCTGGATTTTAGAGTTGTAAAGATTGCTTGCCACCACTAAAGCAGCGGAGAAAATAACAAGAATCACAGCTGAAAAAACAGCCAGGTATTTAGCCAATTTTTTCATCAACTTCTTTCATCCTGCAGCTTGGCCAGAAGTGCACCGCTCTCTTTGAAGGCCACGTCTGAAAAATCGCCGAAATACTCACGGATCTTTAAGAAATTCTCAGTAAAGGCATCAACGTTCTTATCCTCGACAATCTTAAGATCCTCGGCAAGAGACTTCACAAAGTTTCTGATTAAATCCACATTGGCATCTGATGCCATGATGATGTCAGCATAAAGTCTAGGATCCTGGGCAAACAGTCTGCCAACCATCATAAGCTCCATTCGGTAGATAGGAGATGACAGATCAATAAGACGCTTGAGATCAGGATTAAGATTCTTGAGGAATGAACCGTAGCTGTAGGTTCCAAAATGACGTAAAGCCTGAATGATACTCATGGCTCTGTCATGATCACGGGCACCTGACTTGAAGATTTTTGCGCCCCAGATTCTAAACTGTTCAACCAGAAACTCGGATGCCTTTTCATCGCGCTCAGGCACAGTTACAATCACCTGCTTTACAAGGCTTCTGATATCAGGACCGAACATTGGGTGCAGTCCCAGAACTGGGCCCTTGTGATACTTCATCATAGCTTCGACAATAGGAGCCTTAACCGAGGTGAAATCACAGAGGATCTGATCCTCACGTAAAAGAGGAGAGAGTTGCTTTATGACATCCACGGTCACATCAATAGGAACAGTTACAATTACAACCTTTGCATTTTTAAGATACTGTGGAGCCTTATCCCAGCCTCTGTGACCAAAGGAGAATACTCTGTAGCCTGAAGCCTCAAAGTATCTTGAGAAGATACGTCCCATACCGCCATTGCCTCCGACAATGACAATATCACCATCTTCCCTGAGTGTTTTAGGATATGAAAAATCAGTATCGGAGCAGATTTTGTAGGACTCTCTTAACAGTCTTTTCATAATATCGGAAAGAAGTCCTGATGGAAGACCGTTCTCCTGAGCATACTTCTCGGCGGCACTTACCACATAGGTTTCGCGCTCACGTGAATATACCTGTTCGCCATAGTCCTTTTTTGATACTGTTGCTTTAGATACGAGATCAAATCTTTTTTTAAGTAATCTGACAAGCTCCCTGTCTGTATCGTTGATTTCTTCTCTTATTTTTTCTAGTTCTGCTGCACTCATTAGTTAATCAATCTCATCTAAAAATTCTTCGACGTTCTCGTCTTTCTTGTTTTCCATAGCGGCATTAGGGTTAACCTTACCCTCGTGATACTGCAGATATGCTGTTCTTACCTGTGCATAAGGATCAACAGAATTATCGATCATCTCTTCCTGAGGAATCAGACCTGCTCTGGTATCAATAGCGCTGATAACATTGAAGGTTAAGCCGACAGGAAAAGGAACTAAATAGGTTGGCCAGGAATCTACAACAGTTCCGTGCAGAGCTCTTTCGGTTGAAGGCCCCATTGCAGGAATCATCAGATAGGCACCGCTGTCAGCACCTGCCCTGCCCTGAACAGTATCAAAGCTCATCTCTCTTCGCTCAATACCCATTGGGGTTGCAACGTCAAAGAGACCTAGGATACCGATGGTTGAATTGATGGCAAAACGGCTAACAGATATTCCGCTGTCAGCGAAGTTGCCTAAAAACAGATTGTTTACAGTATTGTTCAGCTCACCTACGTTGCCGATGAAATTGTGGATTCCGGTACGTGAGAACTGAGGAAGCTTGGCATAGCCATGAGCTACAGGTCTTAGAATATATCTGTCCAGAACATAATAGTTTGTCTGCCATGGCAGATTGCGGTTAAAGCCTTCAATTGAATCAATTGAATTACCAGGAAGAATAGTCAGACCATAGCTGTAGTCAGCATGTGATGCCTTGTATGTAAGCTGTCTTGGAGCCATAGGACTGTAGTTTGAATGAAAAGCTAAAGCTGATTCTCCTGATAAAAGACAGAAGGAGAGAGCGATTAATACTAACTTCTTATACATAACCTATACCTCATGTTTTTCTTAACATTCTACAACAGCATTTGTAATTTTTATCTATTGAAAATACAAGTGCACCAAAGAAACGACAAAAATGAGAAGCAACACACTACTTATATGCCAGATTTTTACAAAAGCGTGAGAGATCAATATCTAATTTAGAATTTTTTTTGCTATCATACGACCATAATACGTATTACAAAAGATAAGCACGAATGGATAACTTAGATATTGAAGTAAAGAGCTCAGAGAAAGTTCAATCTGAAGTCTCACTATCAGAGAATGAAAATAAGGCTGCCAAAGAACCAGCCAGAATCAATACTCAGGCCACTGCGAACTACATAAGTTTAATGTCCCGACAGAAGGGACTTTTGTCCGAATCCTCGCAGCGTACATACAACCAGTTATCTTCATCACTAAACACCTATGTGCAGGATCCTCAGTCCGTAAAGGATGTGGATGTTGATAAGGACTCTGCATCACTAGGTCACTACAGAAAACTTACTGTTCAGGTTATCAACAGAGATCCTTCCCTGCAGGAGAAAGTGGCGCAGGATCTGTCATCTGCAAAGGAAATGGTCCGCTCAAGAGATGCAGCATCAACCTTAGAACAGAATATGAAACAGCTGCCGGAAGCTCTAAGTGAGGGAGTCCCTGCCGGTAAGAATCTTTCAAAGCTCATCTGTCAGAGTGTGGTTAACCTTACTGACTATGAGAACATGGGAGCAGGTCTGCAGCGAGACCTTGCCATAAGAGAGGTCTACCCTCCTCAGACAGAGCTCTCACTTCGCTCAAAGATTGCAACTTCAGATGCTCTGTCTGCATCCATTGCCTACGTTAAGAGCAATCAGCCAGAGGTTTTAGAAACACTTGAAGCCGACCAGCCGGTTGAAAAACCAAAGCCAGGCACCTCTACTCCTCAGATTATGACCAGATATCTGCGCAAGGCGCTGGATGAATTTCCTGAGGGGTCAACCTATCTGGATATCTTCAAGCAGAACCGTCAGAAGGCCGAAAAGGTCGAGAGCGAATCAGAATACAACGACGAGGTTTCTAAGAATACCGCAAAGCGTATTCACGACCTGATTCACAAGGCAGCTGACACTGCCCGCAAGGGAAATCTGATTCCGACTGCAGCTAAAACTGCAGCAGCAGAAACAGCCGCAGGTACTGCCGCAGAGGAGAGTGCCAAAGCAACAGATGGCAAGCCACGCGATGCCTCTACCCTGTCCTTGTCTGAGTTATCAGCAAGAGCTGCAAAACTTCAGCAGCAGTTCAGAGAGGAGCGAATCAGACTGGCAGCCGAGGGCAAATTACCAGATCCTGCTGTAAGACAGTCTTTAGCCAATGTTGATGAGCAGTCACTTCGTAAGGCAGATGAAGCGCTAGAACAGAAAATGGCGCAGACAAAAACTGCACCTGCAGAAACACAGACAAAGACACAGACTGAGAGCAGAGCTTCCCAGAGTGAAACTTTAAAAAACGAGACTCCTAAGACAGAGACCTTAGCTCCAAAGACAGAACAGGTTAAAGCCGAACAGGTAAAAACACAGATTCAGGAGCCAGTTAAAGAACAGGTTAAAGCACAGATTCAGGAGCCTGTTAAAGAACAGGTAAAGACTGAAACTCCTGCACCTAAGAGTGAACAGGTAAAGGCTGAGGTTCAGAGTCCGAAGACAGATACAGCACAGACACAGAATACTCCATCCGAGGTTAAAGCATCACAGAGTGCAGCACAGAATCAGCTAAGTGCCGATGATATCAGAAAGCTTGCCATGGAGGCAGTTAAGGAAGCCTTAAAGGAGAGTGTAAAGACTCAGCTTGAGGTTACACAGACTTCAGCCAAGGCAGCTGCATCCGAGGTTGTAAATGAGCTTAAGGCTCAGCTTGAAGCCTCCCAGAATAATGCCCGTGAAATGGCATCCATGGTCAAAGAGGCTTTGGCTCTAAAATCTCAGAGTACCCCTAGTGAATTTCAGAGTACTCCTGTAAAGGTATCCTACAGTACCAACATGGGAGCCTACGGATATTCGAGCTCTGCCCTGTTTGATTTAAGTTCATTTCACAAGGCTCAGAGAATAGCAGACGAGTCACTGGTTCAGGATTTTACCTCCTCAACCACACAAAACCGTGTCTCAATGCAGCAGGAACAGATTGAAAATGAAGCTGCCCAGAAAGTTCCGGATGAGACTGACAAGGTAACTACAGCCGAACTGCTTAGGCCTAGAGTAAATGAAGATGGCTCAGAGATTGAGGAGCCTGTTCAGAATGAAGAGGAACTGGTTCAGAACCAGAATCAGCAGTCTCAGCCTCCTGTAAATGAGGAGGAAGCAGTTAGCACTCAGGCACCTGTAC